>JAILFF010000143.1 GCA_024697705.1 Ruminococcus sp. | reverse complement strand
ACCCCATTGATTTGCGAAATATCGCCGGTCTGAACTTCGTTCAGACAGCTCTTCTCGCAAATTAAAATCGGCAATTTCTTTGTTTCCGTTAGAATCTGCTGATTTTATCGCTCGTGCGTTTTTGGCAGAAATTCTTGAAATTGCCGATTTTATTTTTGAACCGTTCGGCTTTTTTTCTCCGAATTGTTTGCTGCTGTCGTGAGCTTTGCGAGGGGAAACCTGCACGAACTGCGTTCGTGCCGTGAAGAAGGGTTATCCCCTGCACGAACTTGTTCGTGCCACCCCCTTCCTAAGACTTTTGTTTTTTTGCTTATTTATCGCTTACTATCTTTCTCGCTTCGATATAATAACGCTTATCTCTCGCATGACCCATACTGAACGTCTTTCTCGGAAGAGCGCCGTCGGCAATGACC
Source organism: Ruminococcus sp. (assembly GCA_024697705.1). GTDB lineage: Bacteria > Bacillota > Clostridia > Oscillospirales > Ruminococcaceae > YE71. The sequence goes on along the minus strand of JAILFF010000143.1, from coordinate 8,043 downwards.
GTCGGGAAAAGCTCCTCCTTACCCATATCGGGCAGGATAAACCCTACCGAACCGTTCTCCTTGGAAAGCTTCTCCACGACCTCGGTGCCGTGGATATAATCTATCCCCGCTCCGTTTTCCTTTACCCACTTGTCAAGGAAATTCTGCAAAGAGCCGACAGTCAGCTTGCTTGAAGGCTTGCCGACCGTGTACCACTCGGATTTGCCATTATTTACTATTGCAAGGCACTGCGCACCCTCGGTCTTGCCCTTCGTCAGTCCGAGCGCTTCGGTCGCGTCGGCGAACAGCTGTTCCTCGTCCGCGCCCGTAACGATGCGGTGGATAGCCTCGAAATTCAGCGCGGGAGAATGAAGGTTCACTATCTCGGCGAGAGCGTATCTCGCGGGGCAGTTCCCGAGCTTCACATAGGGGTCTTCGGCTTTCAGGCGCTCGTAGAACTCCTTAGCCGTCGCAAGCGAATGATTGCCGTCGCCCATCGCGTAAACAAGCGGTTCGGCGTTTTCAAGACCGTATTTCTCGTTGAATGCCTTCTTATCGGCAAGCGCGTCGAGACCGTCGAAAATGTCGTACATCGTCTCGCGGTCGATCAGCCAGCCGTCGATATGTCCGCCGCCCTGCATGAGGTCGAAACCGTAGAGCTTTTTGAAGCTGTCCTTTTTGGCGGCAAGCGGCTCGATTATCTTCTTCTGTACGTCGTCGATAAGTATCATGATATGCGGCAGCTCGATGGGCGCTTTCTCGCGGACTTTAATGCGCGGAGGGATACGCTCGACAACGGTCGCTTCGGTAGCGCGTACCTGCGAGGTCGAGCCCTTGCGGTAATCGTACTGTTCGAGGTCGATAGCGCCGACGATTCCTGCGCGGACGATGCCGTCTGTCTGAGTGCGCTCGACGTAGATCAGGGCGTCCTTGTACTCATCGAAAACGTTCATATCGAGGTAGGCGTACATATTTGTATGAATTTTGGCGATACGGTCGTCTGCGTCGGGGTCGTTGAGGTAGACCTCGGGGAGGATAAGATCGAGCGCGGAGACTGCGCCGTCGGTGATCTTTTTGGTCTCAGCCCAGTATTCGGGTTCGGCGGTGAACTGGTCGCAGGCGATGACCGCCCATTTTTCGTAGTCGATGTCGCGGGGAAGAAGAATATCAGCAGAGGAAAATGCGGTTGACATATAATCAGTCCTTTCAAAAATAGATATAAGATAAGAGATAAAAGATATCGCAAGTGAAGGCATACCAAAAGTCTTAGGAAGGGGGTCTGGGGGGGAACCCTTCTTCAGAAGGGTTCCCCCCAGGAAGCGTGCGGCGCTTGCAAATCAACGGGAAAAAGAGAAGTTGTCAAGTCCAAAATAAAATCGGCAATTTCCAAAAAAGCAAACAAAAACGCAGAAGCATATAAATCAGCAAAACAGAACGGAAACAGAGAAATTGCCGATTTTATTTGCTCGAAAGAGCGAAGCGATTTTCGAGCAACAATTGCGCAAAGGCGGGGATTTTCGCAGGAGCAGAAAAATTCACGGACGCGCAATGCGCGCCCCTACATTATTCACCAATTATTTGCTGAATATATATTTCATGTTATGATACTTAGAAACAGAATCCTCAAATCCCAAAGATTTATACAGCCCGTACCCATCGTCGGTGGCTTTCAGCTCCACATAGTCAAGCCCGAGCTTTTCCGACTCGTTAAGCAGCATTTCCATAAGCTTGTGAGCAATGCCCTTTTTTCTGAACAATGGGCGGGTGTAGACGTTAAGCACCGTTCCCGTCTTTCCGTGGATAAACGACGGATTCGGCGGCTTTTCCGAAACTTGCAGCAGACAGCAGCCCGCGACAGTATCATCTGCGCGGCAGACAAAGGCGAACAGGTCTTTGCCGAGATGCTCATTAAAATAATCCGGAAGAGCGTCCGAGATAGCCGCCATAGTTTCCGCCGGCACATCGCCGAAATCAGCTAATATGTACTCTACCCGAAGTTTGACGAGAGCTTCTGTATCAGTCCTGTCTGCTTTTTCAAATATCATAAGCCGCTCCCGTTCTTGTCAAGCTGCTCGTAGAGATTAACGTTCTCCTGAACGATGTTTTTACCGATAACGCAGCGGTTTATCCCCGCCATATCGCGCCTTACGCGAACGTCTTTAAGTCCCGATGTTATCATGATCTCCATGACCTCGTCCTCCTGACCCGCGCCGATCTCGAAGATCATCACGCCGCCGGGCTTGAGCTTTTTCTTCCAAAGGCGAGTTATCCCGCGGTAAAAATCAAAGCCGTCCTCGCCGCCGTCAAGCGCTTCACGCGGCTCGAAGGTCACTTCCTTTTGCAGCTTTTTCATGTCCTCCGCGTTGATGTACGGCGGGTTCGAGATGATAAGGTCGCACATCGGCACGAATATCAGCGACTCGGGGTCGAGCACGTCCGCCTGTATCGGCTTGCAGAGACTTTCCCGCCGCTTGATGTTCTTTGTCAGATAATCAAAGGCGGCTTCGTGCTTTTCAAGGCAGAACACCTGTGCGCAGTCGAGCAGACGCGCCAGCGTGATGCCGATGCAGCCCGTACCCGCGCAGAGGTCGGCGACGGTGAGATCGGAGCAGCCCTTCATGGCTTTGACCGCCTCGTCGATGAGCGTTTCGGTGTCGGAACGCGGTATCAGAACGCCCGGACCAACGTCGAAGCTCTCGCCGCAGAAATCCCATTCGCCGATTATGTATTGCAGCGGCTCGCCCCTCATGCGGCGGGCAAGCAGCATGGCGCAGGCTTTCACCTGAGCGGGGTCGGCGAGCTTTCCGCCGTCGAATCTGCCGCGGCAGTTGAACCCGAGCGCACAGCCCGCAAGCTCTCTTGCTTCCCAGTGCGAATTCGTGATACCCGCGCCCGAGAGCTTGCTTTCAAGGCTCAGTATAATATCGTTATAGGTGTAATTTACCATTTATCCTCACCGTCCTCGGGTATGACCGCCTTCATCGCAGCTATCGCACATTCTATCTCTTCGGTGGTGGGTTCACTCGTTGTGATGCGCTGGATCCACAGTCCCGGTGCGGAAATTATCCTTGTGAATACATTGTCGAACTTGCCCGCGATCATGATGGCTTCGTAAGCAATGCCCGTAACTATCGGTATCAGCAGCAGCTTGAAGCCGACGCGCAGCAGCTTGGAATCCCACGGCACACCGAACACCGACGTTACAAAAATACTGATGAACAGCACAAGGAAGATAAAGCTCGTTCCGCAGCGCGGGTGAAAGCGCGTGTATTTTTTGACGTTTTCGGGGGTAAGCTCCTCGCCGCCCTCGTAGCAGGCGATGGTCTTATGCTCCGCGCCGTGATATTCGTAGGTCTCTGCGATGTCGGGCATTTTCGAGGTAAGAGCCGTGTAGCCGATAAATATGGCGATCTTTATAAGTCCCTCGATGATATTCTTCGGCACCGAACCGAGCTCGCCCGTCAGCTTTTCGATAAGCCCGACGATTATTACGGGGAAATAAACGAACAGTCCGACCGCCAGCAGCACGCCTATTATCATCGAAAAAGTAGTGATAACGGGCATCAGCTTGTCGCCGAACTTGTCATCGAGCCATTTTTCAAATTTCGAGGGCTCTTCATCGTCGTCGTCGGTCATTTGCTTGTCGGCGGACTTGCTCAGGCATTTGTAGCCGTCGATCATCGAGGTGATGAAGTTGAATATCCCGCGCACGAACGGCGTTTTTCTGTACCAGGGAGTACCGTTTTTGCTGCCGATATCCCATTCGTCGATATCTATCGTACCGTCGGGCAGACGGCAAGCCATCGCCATTTTCTGCGGTCCCCTCATCATAACGCCCTCAATGACCGCCTGACCGCCGATCTTCGTCTTAAATCTGCAACTGTTGTTCGTATTGCTTTCCGCCATTAATATTACACTTCCGTTTCTATGTTTCATCAGTTATATATTGCTCCGATAAAGTCAGCTAAAATAATTATATCATAAATACCCGCCGTTTTCAAGTGTTTTTTTGAATAAAACCCGGAGAGCAATTTTTTTCGGTTTGTCCTCACTTTACCGGGAACGTGGGCTTTGAGCTTATCTTTTATCTCTTATCTTTTATCTCCTTGAGTCCCCGCCGTATGGCGTATTCATATATCCCTCGATAAGGATATCCTTCGCGAGATAGAGCTGCCGCTGAAATTCGTAGAATTCCTCCTTGCGGAACCACTTGCGGTCGAGCGAGACCCCGCCGCTTTTGTACGTTATCGTGATAAGCCCGCGCCGAGATACAAGATACCCGAGCAGACACACCGCCGACAGCAGAAGCAGTACTCCCGCGATATAGCAGAAAAGCCTTGTGTTGTACCCCGCGAAGGCGATTACCCCCGCGCCCGCGGCTGCGACAAAAAACAGCACGCAAAGAATCAAACGCGGCAGATTCGACGAGCTGAATATCCTTGTTCCCGTCACGTCGGCAAGGTCGATGACGGCGGAGCCTTTAGCGCGAAGCAGGCTCATTCTTCCCGCACGCTGAACGTAAGCCTTGCCCTTCTGATAAACGCGCCTGTCGGTAACGGCGACAAATCCACGCCGCAGACCCTTTCCGCCGAGATATCCGAGCAGATAGTCCTTTCCGAGCACCCCGACAAGGCGCTCGTTCGGGTCGATAAAGAATTTTTCCGCGCCCGCGATATTCTCCGCGCCCGCAAGCAGCAGCGCCTTTTTATCGTCGGACGAATCGGCAGAGGGAACAGGCGTTCCGCACACTCTGCAATATCTGAAACTGTTTCCAAGCTCCTCGCCGCATTTTTCGCAAATCATGGTTATTTTTTGTCTCCTTTTTTCGGGTAAGATAGTAACGTCCGCGGTGTTCTTTTATCATTATACCACAGCCGCGCCGATAATACAAGTGCTTTTGTATGATTTATATATGTTAAATATGAAAGCCATGCACCTGACAGGGCACATGGCTTTTTTCCGATATTTGATTTATTGTATTCCGCTCACTTGATATGTAGGGTCGTGGCTTGCCCCGACCTGTGTCTATACGGGACAAAATTACAACGCAAATCTGCTTTTTTCGCAAAGCCAATATTGTAGTGGCGCGCATTGCTCGTCCGTGAATTATCCCGACCGTACAAAAAATCTCAGCCCTTGCGCTTTCGATTTGCAGTCAAATATCTTTTATCTCTTATCTTCTATCTTTTATCTTTTTATGTTCTGTTGCTCTTCTCTTTCAGTTCGGCGCCCTCTTCAAGCAGCCTGTGAAGCGTCTCCGCGTCGCCATCGGCAATACTGTTGCGGTACTCCGTCAGGTGCTTGATTATCATATCAAGCTCGTTCGTCAGAGCACGGCTGTTCATTAGGAAAAGCGTCGTCCACATATCGGCGTTCAGATACGCCACGCGGGTCATGTCTTTGAAGCTGCCCGCCGAGAATCCCGACTTCTTGTCAACCGTCGGGCTCTTGATGTACGCGCTCGAAACAACGTGCGCCAGCTGCGACGTCAGCGCGATTATCTCGTCATGCTCCGTCGGCGACGATACAACACACTTCGCAAAGCCTATCTTGTACGCAAACGACGATATCTCCTTAACGGCGCTCATTTTGGTGTTGTCGGTCGGGGTCATGATAAAGCTTGCTTTCTCAAACAGGTTGTCGAGCGAGTAGGCAAAGCCCGAAAACTCGCGTCCCGCCATCGGGTGACAGCCCAGAAACCTCACGCCGCACTCGTCGAGAGCAGTCTCCACCGCTTCGACTATCGCCTGCTTTACGCCGCAGCAGTCGATAACGATGCTGCCCGGCTTGAAGTCGTTCTTGTGTTCAAGGATATATTCGATAGTCTCGTTCGGGTGAAGCGCCACTATCGAAATATCGCAGGTGCAGAGCTGTGCGGGCTCGATGATCGTGTCAACGGCTTCCTCAGCGAGCGCCGCCGCCCTTGTCGTGCTTGAAATGTCGATGCCGCACACCATGTCGTCGGTGTTCTTCTTTATCGCCTTCGCGAGCGAGCCGCCTATAAGTCCCAGTCCGATTATTGCAATTTTCATACTCCGATGCTCCTTTATGATCTGCGTGATATTTTAATGATTTTATCTATTAAAGTATATCACTAAAACCCGCGCTTGTCAATAGCATTGACTTTTATTTACACAAATATAATAAAAGCCGCATATAATGAAAAAGACCCGTTATCAACAGGTCGATCTGTTTAACCATCTACCCGCGTATTAGCCGGGAAACCCTTGAAAGGAGCGAACGCCATGTGCGGCGAAAATATTTACAGACCTACGATCCTTTGTACCGGCTCGGATAAACGTCAGATATATGCTGCCGAAAGGCTCAAATCCGTTTACGGAGCGGAAGTGATACTCTGCATGACAGACTGCGGCACCGAGATGCGGACTGCCGCTTCGCCCGACGAGCTCGATCACGAGGCTGATATACTTCTTCTGCCCACGCCCTGCGGCACGGGGCTTACCGTTCCCGCGTGCGGCGACCTCACCTGCGGTATGCTTGTGGGAGCGCTGAAAAAAGGCGCTCTCGTCACCGGCGGAAAAATGCCTACCGTTATGATAGAGTTTTTCAATTCGCTGGGCTTCGACACCGCCGACCTTATGCGCCGCCCCGAGCTTGCCGTGAAAAACGCCGTCCCCACCGCTGAGGGTACGCTTGCCATCATAATGAACGAATGTTCCGAAACGGTGAACGGCATGAACATCGCCGTCACGGGCTGGGGACACGTCGCGAAGGCTTGCGCCAAGCTTTTTTCGGCGGCGGGAGCGCACGTAACCATCTTCGCGAGAAGCCTTACCGCGCTTGCCGAAGCCGAAACGCTTGGTCTGTCCGCCCACCATATCTCGGAGCTGCCGCGGCGGGCGGGGGAGTTTCTCACGATAGTAAACACCGTTCCCGCGCTCATCGTGACGGCTGATGCGATAAGCCGCACCTGCCCCGACTGTCTGCTTATCGACCTTGCGTCAAAGCCGGGAGGAATTGACTTCGCGGCTTGCAGGAGTCTTTCGCGCCGTTCCGTTCACGCGCTTTCGCTTCCCGGCAAATGCGCTCCCGTGACCGCGGGGCATATCATTGCCGATACGGTCATGAATATTTACAAGGAAAGGAGCAGCAGAAATGTCACTTAAAGGGATAAGGATAGGCTTTGCGGTCAGCGGCTCGTTCTGCACGTTCTCGAAAGCCTTCGCGCAGGCGGAAAAGCTTGTAGAGGCGGGCGCGGAGCTGACTCCCGTGATGTCTTTCAACGCCGCGTCGCTCGATACGCGGTTCGGGCGGGCGGCTGATAATGTAGGCAGGCTCGAACACATCTGCGGCAGACCCGCGATACTGACGCTCGAAGCCGCCGAGCCGATAGGACCGAAGCAAATGTTCGACATCTACGTTATCGCGCCGTGTACCGCGACCACGATGGGAAAGCTGGTTCATGCGATATACGATACGCCCGTAACGCTCGGTGCGAAAAGTCACTTGCGCAGCGAGCGTCCCGTGCTGATTGCGCTTTCGACGAACGACGCGCTTTCGGCGAGCGCCGCGAATATGGGCGCTCTGTTGCGGCTGCGGCATTATTATTTTGTGCCGTTCGGCATGGACGATCCGAGCAATAAGCCGTTTTCGCTGACGGCGGATATGGAGCTTTTGCCGCAGGCGGCAGAAGCGGCGCTTGAAGGAAAGCAGCTTTCGCCGATGATCGTTCAGCAAAATAATAAATGACCATTTAAAAGAGCAAGCGGAAAAAGAAATCCGCGAAGCGGAAACGGGGTCAAGGGGCTCCCGCCCCTTGCGGGGTATGGGGCAGAGCCCCCATTAAAATCAGCCGCACGCCCGTGAATCCTTCCGACCAGCACAAACTGCGTGCGGCTGCCTTCCTTTGTGCGAAGTGAGCGGAGCGAACGAGCGGTCTGTGGATACAGCACTTTCTTTTCAGTGGGGCTTTGCGCTTTCGATTTGCAAAAATCGCTTCGCTATTTTGCAAATATAAAATCGGCAATTTGCTTGTTCCCGTACAGACTTGCTGATTTATTCGCTTGTGCGTTTTTGTTCGCTTTTCTTAAATTGCCGATTTTA
>JAILFF010000096.1 GCA_024697705.1 Ruminococcus sp. | reverse complement strand
TTTTCCTTCCGTGATTATATGATATCACGTTTCCCGATCTGATTCAATATTCAATGTCTGCGCGGATTGTAGCTAAAACTACACTTTCGGAGGCGGGTGTAGTTTAATTTACGGACGGGCGTGAAATTGTTGCATATCTTTTCTGATTGACCGTTGATTGTTTTTTGCGGATATGCTATAATTATATACGAACCCTGTCGGCGCTGTAAAAATTAACGGAGGTGTCTGTATGATAAGACTGGACGATTACCCTACTCATGAATTGAACGGAATAAATTATCGCTGCGGAAGGGTAAGTCCCTTCGGCGCCAGACTTATCGGCAGCGGGGCGGTGAATTTCTCGGTGTTTTCAAAGGACGCGGTCGGCTGCGAGCTGCTGCTTTACGAGAACGGCAGCGAAGAGCCCTTCGCGGTGATACCTTTCCCGGACGAGTTCCGCATAGGCAACGTGTTTTCAATGATCGTCTACGGACTGGATTACGAAAATCTTGAATACGGCTTTCGCTTTGACGGAGAATATTCTCCCGAAAACGGCAGCCTTTTCGATAAAAGCAAGGTGCTGCTTGACCCTTACGCCAAGCTGGTCGGCGGCAGAGAGATATGGGGCACGGTTCCCGATAAGTACAGGGATTTCAGATACCGCGGCAGAGTTATCCCCGAGGATTTCGACTGGGAGGGCGACAAGCAGCCCGAGATCCCCATGAAAGACCTTATCATATACGAAATGCACGTCAGAGGCTTTACAAAGGACGAGTCATCGGGGGTAAGGTACAAGGGCACCTTCGCTGGCGTTATAGAAAAGATACCCTATCTGAAAAAGCTGGGGGTCAACTGCATTGAGCTGCTGCCCATATTCGAGTTTGACGAGCTTGAAAACCCGCGGACGTACAACGGGGAACGGCTGTATAATTACTGGGGCTATTCTACCGTAAATTTCTTTTCCCCGAAGGCGGGCTATGCCGCCTCCGCGCCGCTGGGACTGGCTGCGGAGGAGCTGAAAAACATGGTGAAAAAGCTCCACGCGGCGGGCATCGAGATAATCCTCGACGTAGTGTTCAACCATACCGCAGAGGGCAACGAAAAGGGGCCCTATATCTCCTACCGCGGTATCGACAACAAGACTTATTATCTGCTCACTCCCGACGGATATTATTATAATTTCAGCGGCTGCGGGAATACCATGAACTGCAACAACGCGGTGGTGAGAAACCACATTCTCGACTGTCTTAGGTACTGGATAGCCGATTATCACATAGACGGCTTTCGATTCGATCTCGCGTCGATACTCTCCCGCGACAGCGAGGGCGTGCCGATGTCAAGCCCGCCGCTTATCGAAGCGCTGGCACATGATCCCGTTCTCGGAAAAGCCAAGCTGATAGCCGAAGCCTGGGACGCGGGCGGACTGTATCAGGTTGGCAGCTTTCCCGCGTGGGGGCGCTGGTCGGAGTGGAACGGAAAGTACCGCGACTGTCTGCGGAAATTCATAAAGAGCGGCGCGGAATGCGGTCCCGAGCTTATAACAAGGCTCGAAGGCTCCTCCGACCTGTACGGCAGCCGTTCGGCGGAGGCTTCGATAAACTTCATTACCTGTCACGACGGCTTTACCCTTTACGATCTTGTGTCTTACAACGAAAAGCATAATATCGCAAACGGCGAGGACAACCGCGACGGCTGCAACGACAACGACAGCTGGAACTGCGGCGCGGAGGGCGACACCGACAGCGCGGAGATAAACGCGCTTCGCCGCAGGCAGATAAAAAACGCCGCGATAATACTTATGTTAAGCAGAGGTATCCCGATGATACTGGCGGGGGACGAGTTCATGAACACGCAGTTCGGGAACAACAACGCCTATTGTCAGGATAACCGTATCTCGTGGCTCGACTGGGACAGGCTGAATGAAAACAGAGATGTATTCGAGCTTTTCAGCACGCTTACCGCGTTCAGGTCGGCGCACCCCGTGCTCAGAAGATCTGATTTTTTCACGGGCGTTAACGGCACGGGCTATCCCGAGCTTTCCTTCCACAGTGCCGAACCGTGGAGCTTTGACAGATGCTCGCCGTTCCATACCTTCGGGTTCATGTACGCCGAATCCGCCCGCGACTACGGCACGGACTGCGACACGTTCATCTACTGCGCGGTCAATGCCTACTGGGAGGAGCGCGTCCTTCGCCTGCCCGAGCTGCCCGCGGGCTTCGGTTGGTCGGTCATAGCCTATACCGGCGACGGCGGTCTTTCCGGCAGCTACCCCTGGGACACCGTGACGCTGATGTCAAGGAGCGTGATGCTGCTCGTCGGTCGCAAGCAGTAATAACCAAAAACCGAAAAGAGCCGCCCGAGGGACGGCTCTTTTTTGAATCGGTTTTCCGGAGCTTTCTTATTTTGTGCTCCGTTTTTCTTTCTGTGATCATATAATAACATACGTTATACTGGCGTACAATTTGCAATATTGCGCGGAAATGTACGGTAAGCTGCAAATTTGCGCCTAACTGTAAATAACCGAACAAAATCACGCATTATTGTTCATTTTCGGGGCATTTTACGTGAAAAATAAATATCTCGGGTTCTCTCTTGACAATATTTGAAAAATAGGATAAAATAGATATAATACATCTTTTCCGATATGATATTCGTATACACCGACGGCGTGACCGAAGCGATAAACCCGGCAGAGGAACGCTTCGGCGAGGAGCGCCTGATGCAGACGCTGAACTCTCTCGGTACGACCGATACAAAGGCGGTCATTGACGGGCTTTTCGCGAAGATAGGCTCGTTCTCGGCAGGCGCCGAGCAGTACGACGATATAGGTATGGTATGCTTTAAATATCACGGCAGGAAGGAATGATCTTATGCTGAATATAACAACATTCAAAAAGGGCAGCACACTCACGGTACATCTTGAAGGCAAGCTCGACAGAAACACCGCCGAGTAGGCGGAGGAAAGAATAAACACCGAAATGGAAGGCATGACAAAGCTCATAATCGATCTTGAAAAGCTCGAATACATATCCTCCGCGGGACTTCGCGTGCTTGTGGGGCTTCGCAGGAAGATAGGCGACCGTCAGAACATGGCTATCAAAAATGCTCAGCCGCCCGTGATGGAGGTCTTCGAGCTGACGGGGCTGACGAAATATCTTATATGATACGGGAAATATCGGTGTGATCGGAGGTGGGTCTTATGAGCGATAAAACGAACGACAGGCGGACAAGAAAGACCAAAAAGCGATATGCGAAGCATTCGCGGAGCTTCTTGTTGAAAAGGAGCTGCATAAGATCACGGTCAGGGAGATAATAGAAAAAGCCGATATAAGCCGCGTGACATTCTACAACCATTATCTTGACGTATACGATCTTCACGACAAATTCGAGGAAAGCATTATGCTGGAAATGGCAAGTCTTATTCTTGAACTGGAAGACGTACCGTACAGCGAGGTATTCTCGAAAATAATCAGCTATGTAGACGAGAACCGCACCGCGTTCAGAATGATATTCAGTCCGAACGGCACGAACAAGATGCGGTTCAGACTGGGAACGCTGCTCGAAGGATTGCTGAGGCAGCTCTACCTTGAGGAAAACGAAGGCACCGCGGACAGAAACGTCGATTATATGATATATTACCGCGCACAGGGAATGATCCTTGTCATACAGAAATGGGTACTGGACGATTTCAAAGAATCCGCGGATATCATCACCAAAATAATGCCCGTGCTCGACGGACGCACCGAAAGTGATTTCGGAACGTGGAAAAAAGAACAGCAAAAAAATTGTCCGTAATGCAAAGCAAACAAAAACAGCCTCCGACAGTTCTTCGTCGGAGGCTGTTTCTTTTGTGAGACCGGGACTTTACGGCGTCCATTCTCTATGGGAAGAGAGCCGAGCCGATCATTCTGCTGTTTTTGATAGCAAAATGGCATAATATGCTTGACATTGTAAAGTAAAATATGATATAATGATAGTATAAGGAGGTGTTGCATATGACACAAGTTAATTTCCGTATCGAGGACGATGTAAAAGCTAACGCTGAAAAGGCATTGAAGGATATGGGACTTACCATATCTACAGCTGTAACCATGTTCCTTGTGAAAGTAGGGCGTGAAAAGCGAATCCCCTTTGAGATCACGGCAAATGATCCGTTCTATACGGAGGAAAACATGGCGAGATTAAGGCGTTCCGCAGCGCAGATGGAACAGAACGGCGGTACGATCCATGAGATAGGAGCGTTATCGAGCGATGATTAAAGCTTTTTCCGATGAAGCTTGGGAGGATTATACCTATTGGGAAACCCAGGACAAACGAACCTTGAAGCGTATTCTGAAGCTGATCGATGACATTGATCGTAACGGTTATGACGGTATTGGCAAGCCCGAGCGTTTATCGGGAGATCTCTCAGAGTATTGCAGCCGACGTATCGACGATAAGAACCGCATAGTTTACCGCATTGTCGGAGATACCATTCAGATCATTCAGTGCGGTTCTCATTATCGTGATAAATAGTATTTTGTTTTTTAATCAATCGGTCGATCAGTCATTTTGAGCCTGCAATTGAAATTTTGCAGGCTCGATTTTTCGGGCTCCTTGATTGATAGATTGATTATAAAAATGATTAAATATTGATTATAATTGATTACGGTATCGAAAAACCGCGAAATAACGCCGTTTCCGCAATCAATTACGGACTTTAGTGTGATATCCATGAAATGACCAACCCCGTCTGTATGCAAAACAGGCGGGGTTTTTAATTTGCAGGATTGGCGAAATCGGCAAACGCAGCAGTTTCAGAAGCTGTGGGTATACCTTAAGGGTTCAAGTCCCTTATCCTGCATATAATTTGGCTGCATCGTCTAACGGCAAGGATACAAGATTCTCAATCTTGCGATATGGGTTCGAGTCCTTTGTCGTGCGAAGCTAAGACGGTGGTCAATATGTCCGTGTGGCGGAACCGGCATACGCACTCGGCTAAGAACCGGGGTTTTAAGGGTTCAAATCCCTTCACGGATATTTCGGCGGATTCGTCTAAACGGTAAGGACAAGAGGCTTTCAATCTCTAAATATGGGTTCAAG
>JAILFF010000085.1 GCA_024697705.1 Ruminococcus sp. | reverse complement strand
TATTTGTATGATATCGATCAGGACGCAGCAACAACCGCAGCAATGATCCCTGCCATTACCTGATAACTTTATCGAATATATCAGCGAATAACCATTGCAAACAAAAAAAGCGCCGCCGTAAATGGCAGCGCTTTTTATTTTTTCAAAGAAACACCTCGAATGTCGAAGGCTTTCACGTTACGATGCACCCTTACCCCAGAAAACTATCCTCTCATTGGGCGCAAGGTACATATCGTCGCCTTCCTTTACGCCGAGCTTATCATAAAGCTCGCTGCTCATCTGAGCACAGACATTTACACGCAGATTGCTCAGCGGGTGAACGTCGGTCGCCGCAAGCACCGCATAGCCCTCGGGTAATACCTCCGCCCACATATAAGCGAAATTCTTGAAAAATTCATTGTAGTCGATATCCTGCTCCTTCAATATCTCAAGGATCACCTGCATACCCGAAATATCGGCAGCCGCCTCGCGGACGACGCGCTGACCGTCAATATGCTGACCGTCAGTTATCTGTATGGTGCTGTAATACTCGGATACCCTTAATGTCTTTGAAAGGAACTTATCCACATCGTCACCCGAGAATACCGCGTTGGGCTGACCGTTGGCGTCAAACTGCGAACCCTTAAAATCGAAAGCGTGGCTGATCTCGTGAGCGACAGCAAATCCGAAACCGCTCATCAGCTCGGAGTCTGTTTTTTCATCGGTGTAAATGAGCTCGGATATATATCCCGGCATGACGGAGATAGAATTGGACGTTGCGTCCACAAACACATTATCCGCAGTAGGAGGGATCGCGTACCAGTCGCAGGTGCTTGACGCAGGTTTGCCTATCATCTTCTTTTCCTGATCCTGACGATACTGTTTGAGCAGCAGATAATTTCCGAACAGAGTGCCGCCTTTATCGGTGGGAACCAGTTCCAGACCGCTGTAATCCATATAACCGTCCTCGGGCTGCAATATGTTCAGGGTCATTTTATCGAGCTTTTCGGTCATGGCTGCGCGGCTTTCCTCGCCGAGCCATTCGGTCTCTCCTATCAGCTTTTTATAAGCTGATAATATCTGTTTTGTAATGTCTGTCAGGCGGTCAACGGCTTTCTGCCCGAGACAATCTTCCACATATATCTTGCCGATACCCTGTGAAAATGTATCTCTGCTGTCACACGCCGCAAAGGCATACTCCGAATCGGTGGGGAGCATCAGTCCGCAAAGCTCCAGCATCGCGAAATATTCGGTCGGGTCGCGGTAGGTGCGCGTCTCGTCGAGTATCTTAGCCTTAGCCATGAGCTTCAGCATATCAAGATTTTCGTCCGTCCATGCATCATTGAGCGCCGTCAGCCAGTTTTTGTCGCCTATGTAATACTTTTCCGAGCCGTCCTTGCCTATTTTCTTAATAAGCTCCTTTAAGGGAAAAACGGGGCTCAGTTTGTACAGCTCATCGGCGGCAAAGGTGCCTTCGGAAATGGCAGCCGCTTCCACGCCGTAATCCTCGTTCTCATATTTTCCGTCATAATCGACGAATCTTCCGTAATTCTTTTCAAACTCCGCAAGCTCTGTGACGGCATAGTAAGCCTCGCCGTATTCCATGCCGAGACTGCGGAAATCGGGTACGAGACCGATAGCCGCCTGATCGGCAAGGTTCTCAAGCATTTCCGAAGATTCATCGTCATCGAGATTGTTGTAATATTCGCCGCCGGAAAAAACAGGGTCAACGACAAGCAGATTCGGCATAAGCTCGACTATGTTCTTGTCGCGGGTATCCGTCACCGCGATGAACCCGAGCAGGAACGGGCTGAACGGAAAATCGTCAGCCGTGAGAACGCTGTTAAGCTCCTTTATTGATTTAGCCGAATCAATTTTGTCGAGATACGGCTGAATATCGGCGTTGCCCTTTCCCTTGCGTCCCTCGATATCGAGAGCCTGATCATAGAAAATACGCATCTGCTCCAGGTCGTGGCTCTTTTTCGAGGTATCGTTTATCACGTCGATAACGGCGGAAGACAGCTCGCCGATATGCTCGTCGGAAACGCTGTAATACTCGTCCTGATGCTGCGAAAGAAAATCGTAGTTGTAGTAGGTATACAGATCGTCGCAGAGGTCGGGCTTTGCAGGCGGCAGACAGCCTGTTTCAACGGAGGTATTCCAGGGAGAACCCGTTTTTGTCTCAAGATCCGAAGAAGAGTCGGTCTCGCTGTCGGTGGTTTTCACTTCTCCCGTCGAGACGTCGATCTCGGGTATCGAATCGGATGCGGATCCGGTCTCGGACGAAGTTTCCGTGGAAGAGCTGTCCGCGGCGGAGTCATCGGGTTTACGGCTGCCGCAGCCCGTAAGAGTTCCCGTTACCGCAAGAGTAAGGCTTATGATAAGCGCGGCAATTCTGGTTTTGATATCAGTCATTTGTTCCTCCTTATTCTGACAGGACAAATTTATTATTTCATTTAAGCAGCGTACTGCTGTAAGAAGTATTATATCATATAACGTATGCTATGTCAATAGTTTTGTCAACAATCCCGCGGAAATCTGATTTACCCTCACTTTTGCGGAGCGTGTTCCTTCCGAGAGGTTATCCATA
>JAILFF010000070.1 GCA_024697705.1 Ruminococcus sp. | reverse complement strand
TCTTTATGGAAATATATATTGTAAATGACTGGAACTTGCTCTTTGAAGAGAGGATAAGCTTAATAAGACCCCTTTCGTCGTCCCATTCGTATTTCCAGTTATCGCTTTCAAGAAAATCTATGACCACTTCGGCGATCTCCGAACTGAATTCTCTCATAAAATGTGCCTCCTTGTGTGATTCATTAATAAGATAATAATATTATAGCACAATTTATTAATAATGTCAAGAGGTTTTTTAGAGATTATTAACATAATTAACAATGTAAATACGCACGATCTCGCCAAACCAATAATGAAGGGGCGCACTGCACGAACTACGGCTCGTGCCCGTGTACGCCCCTTCGGGAACAATATGCCTATTTGCGGGCGCACACGGGCATGAACAAGTTTGCACAAACAAGGTTTGTGCCGCAGTGCGCCCCTACATGGCTTTGAGGTTCAAAATATCTTTTATCTTTTATCTCTTATCTTTTATCTTTTTTCTATTTCTTCTCTCAGACGCTTCATCAGCTTCTCGCCCGCTATGCCGTTCTGCTCATACCCCCACTCACCGAGCAGCTTGTTCGTCGCTTTCTCCGTCCCGCTGCCGAATGTGCCGTTATCATCGACGGTCTGCCCGATAAGCCCGCGCTTCTTCGCCAAAATAAGCAGCTGCTTGTAAGCATACACCCCGAGCGACTTATCCCCGCACCGATAGCCTGTTTTGTCAAGAACTTCTCCCGCCGAAGGCTTCTCAAACCCGTTGAACCCGCCCGAACGTATCAGCTCGGGATAATCGACGAAACAAATGTCCGTATCAACATCGCCCGATATCCCCGAAAAACGCCCCGTCGAGCTGTTCTGCCACATTCCGACGTCGTAAGCCCAGTTCAGCCGTCCGCCGTATTCCGCGAGCCAAAGCGCGTAATTGCTGATACAATAGCTGTCGAGATAGGTCTGCGCGGGGCTGCGGCTGATGTATATCCCCGCGAACCACCCGAGCTTTTCGAGCTCCGAGCAGAACGCCCTGCACTTCGCCGAAACGTCCCCCGAGCAGGCGCTGCCCTCGATGTCGTAGTAAATGGGGTATTCAAGCTGTCTGCCGCGGAGCACCTCGGCGCAGGCTTTTGCTTCGGTGCGGGCGTCCTCGGCGGAGGCGGCGTAGCTGAACCAGTAAGCGCCGCACGGGATACCGTGTTTGCGGCACTCGGTATAATTTCGGTCGAATTCCGTGTCCTTCTGCGAGGCGTAGCGACCGAAGCCCGCCTGCATGATTACGAAGCCGACCTCCTTTCTGAGCCGTGCGAAATCGGGCTTGCCCTGATAGCGTGAAATGTCAATTCCCCGTGCTGTTTCCGTCATGATCGCTTCTCCTTTCTCGTTCGCGTTCGGTCTGTGTGCCGAAGTAGAATGCCGTGACCGTGTTGAATATCGTCATGAACTGTTCGCCGCTGATAGCGCCTTTTAGTGCGAGAATGCAGAAGACCGCCGCCAGCAGCAGAGTTACGATCGACTTAACACGGATCAGTCTGACGAGGGCGTCCGTCGTCTGCGATCTCGTTTCTGCTTGTGTTTGTGTTTCCAATGCCGAGCCTCCCCTCCAGTCTGCCGATACGTTCGTTCGCCGAGTTCAGACGTTCGCTGACGAGTTCCGCGCGTTGTTCAAGGCGGTAAGTGCGGTCAACGACATCGCTCAGACGTTCGACCTGCTTTTCGAGCTGTTCGATGCGGTAGCTCATAAGTCTGATGCCGCCGAACGTACCGAGCGCTGTACCGAAGCATGAGCATAGCGCAACGAGCATTTCGCTGTCGATAGTTGTCATAAAAAGCGCCTCCCTTCATAATATGAGTAAACATATTTTGCTGCTCATCTATAATATAACACGCCTGCCGCGTTCTGTCCATTCGCAGGAAGAATGAACTTTCCGCCGCCGCATTTCCGCCCCGTTGCACTCCCATTGCAAAAAAGCGCAAAAAAATCCCCGATACGCTAACAAATCCGTGCGTATCGGGGCTAAAAATCCCTGTTATATTTAATTTCCCGTTCGGCAAATCGTCAGCCCAGCCAAACGAAATTTTTGTCCTCGTTAAGAAAATCCACGTTGTATAACAGCATTATTCTGTCGATACCGTACAGGTCGATAAGATTTGTCACCGTGTCGGTGTGGAAATATCTGAGATCGACAACGTGTATCTCCGAGAAAACGTCCGCCAACAGCGGCAGCGCGGCGTTCGCGTAGCTGTCTTTCAGCACCAGCACCTTCCCGCCCGAAGCGCCCGAGCGTATCACCAAGTGCGCGAAGTTTCCGCCGAAAAAGCTCGCGTACTTGTCCTTTTTCGTGAGGAAGCTCTCGTCGATCATGCTCGCCGCCGATTTGCCCTCGATGACGTACTCCACGCCGTACCGCCCCGCGCCGTTGAAATAATAGCCGAATTTATCGGGTCGGATGAACCCCGCGGGAGCCTTTGAATACATCGTTCCGTAAAAGCCGCCGACCTCACGAAGCTCGTAATTTCCCGACGGCAGCGGCACGCCCATCGTCCCGAGCCACTCCTCCAGGCAGAGCTTCGCGGCGGGGGAAGTCCAGTGATGATCGGTGCGGTAGTAGGGCTTTTTGCCCTCGCGCTGCATCGTCATGAGTATGTTTGTCGGGTCGAAAAGCGTCACGGCGGGCGAAAGGCTTTCCTTAACGTGCGAGATGGTATCCCGCTGGTCGTCGGTCACGGCGCCCGCGGGCAGCTTGTCGGCGTTGACGCAAATGCTGTTCGGCACGAGCATCATGTCTATCTTTTTGCCGCGTATCCACCGGCTTTCGGCAAACTCGTTTATCGCCGCGATGTTGGTATCAAGGTTCTGCCTGTCCTCGTCAAAGCGCTGCAAAAGATAGCCGCCCTGCGAGAAATAAACGCCGTTCTGATAGCTCTTCCCGATAAGAAAATCGCTCGTCGTCTTGACCGACATCAGCCCGTCCTTGAAGATTATCTGATCGCCCATGTAGTCCTCGAACGCCGTGCCGAATTCGCCCGAAAAGACCTTTTCGGCGGTGATATCGGGCTTTTGTTTCAGCGTGCGGTTCTCCATTTCGGAAAAACTGCGGTCTTTCGTGAGGAACGTTCCCAGCGAGAACACCGCGATGAACCCGACAAAATACGCGGTCATAAGCCTGCATGAAAGCTTGTTGCGCTTGATGTCTTTTTTTAGCATGAGAACTCCCCCTTGACTGTCATTATTTGTAAAAAATGTCCTTTTCGCAAAACAATTATTGTCGCCCGTGTCTTCCCCGCCCGTGCGAAAATCTCCGAATCTGTGAAAATAACCCGACCTTGCGCAATTCGTTTGCGAAAATAGCTCCGCTCTTTCGCAAATATAAAATCGGCAATTCTCTTGTTCTTGCTCTGATTTGCCGCTTTATATGTTTGCACCTTTTTGTACGCTTTTCTTGAAATTGCCGATTTTATTTTTGT
>JAILFF010000341.1 GCA_024697705.1 Ruminococcus sp. | reverse complement strand
GGGGCTCTGCCCCATACCCCGCAAGGGGCGAAGCCCCTTGACCCCTTTTCCGCTTCGCGGGTTTCTCCGGTTGGCTTTGCTTTTTTTTGATTTTTTATATTATTTGAAAGCGTGGTGAAAAAATGCCTAAATACGCGGTGGTGCTTTATCCCGATAAAAAAGGTCTTATCAGACTCATAAACCTCATGAGCGGCAGCCTTATGGTCGATTTTCGGATAAAGCCGCATATAACTCTCGCGGTGTTCGAGAGCCGCAGCGAGATACTTGCAAGGTATTGGTATCGTAAACTTGCTCAGATGCTTAAGCCCGCAAAGCTCCTGTATTATAAACTTACGCGCTCGACCGACGATATTATTTTCGCCGAATCGAAACGCAGCGAGAATCTTTACGAAAACCTGCGCGTGACCGAAAGTTTGCTTTTCCCGCGCTTCAAAAAGCTCGGCGGAGATTTCCCGCTCGAAAGCTGGGTGCCGATAACGGCGGTGGCTTATAAGGTCGAGGGCGTGGATATCGTTGATTATTCGCGCTACGTCAGCCGCGTATTCAAGGAATTTGAGTGCAGCACCACGACCGCAGCGCTCGTCCGCCTTGACCCGTTTACGGAGATCTACGTGACAAAGCTTTATATTAATTGACCGAACAGGAGTAATAATAATGAAAATTCTCGTCATGCACGGACCTAATCTGAATCTTCTCGGCGAACGCGAGCCGGGCATCTACGGCAGCGATACCTTCGAGAGCATCAACAATGAGATAGTCGCTCACGCGCAGAAGCTGGGCTTCGAGTGCGAGGTATTCCAGTCGAACAGCGAGGGCGCTCTTATCGACAGGCTCCACGCCGCCCGACTTGACTGCGGCGGAGTTGTGCTGAACGCGGGAGCCTATACCCATTACAGCTACGCAATAAGAGACGCTATCGCGGCGATAAAGATACCCGTCGTTGAGGTGCATCTTTCCAATATCCACTCCCGCGACGAGTTCCGCCATACTTCGGTGATAGCACCCGTCTGCACGGGACAGATCGCGGGCTTCGGCAAGCACAGCTATATTCTCGGGCTTGAAGCGCTCGCAAAGCTTTTGAGCTGAATATTTTACGGAATCGAGGCAGAAAATCATGTCAAATATCGGCAGATTGCAGGAGCGCCTTAAGACCGCCGACGGTGCGTGTGCGCTCGTAAACCACGACGTTACGCGGCGCTTTCTTACGGGCATGAAGTCGAGCGCGGGTACTGTGCTTGTCTTCCCCGACGCGGCTTACCTAATTATAGACTTCCGCTACATCGAAAAGGCGCGGGCTGTGGTCAAGGACTGCGAAGTTATTTTGCAGCAGAACGGCACGGGGCTCTACTCGCAGATAAACGAGCTTTGCCGCCGCCACGGCGCGAAGTCGGTCATGATCGACGCAAAAAACACGACTATCGCCGATTATAAGGCGCTTTCCAAACGGCTCGAAACGAAGCTCGACCCCGAGGACAGCTTAAGCAAGATACTGAGCAGCCTGCGCGTGTCGAAGTCGCCTTACGAGCTTGAAAAAATGATCGCGGCGCAGCGTATCGCCGAGCAGGGACTTAAGCATATCTATGAGTTTATCCGCCCCGGAATGACCGAGCGGCAGGTGCAGTTAGAGCTTGATTACTATATGCTTTCCCACGGCGCGGAGGCGCTTTCATTTGATACGATAGCGCTTTCGGGCGTGAATACCTCCATGCCGCACGGCGTGCCTTCGGATAAGAAGATCGAGCGCGGCGAGTTCGTGCTGCTCGATTTCGGCGCGGTGGTGGACGGCTATCACAGCGACATGACCCGCACGTTCTGCATAGGAGAACCGACGGCTAAAATGCGCGAGGTCTACGGGATAGTGCTTGAAGCGCAGCGGCTGGGGCTTGCAGCGGTGAAGGCGGGTATTACGGGCAAGGAGCTCGACGCGGTTGCACGCGATTATATCGCTTCAAAAGGCTACGGCGCGGAGTTCGGTCATTCGCTCGGGCACGGCGTGGGGCTCGATATCCACGAAGCTCCGACGGCTTCGGCATCGAGCGAGGAAACGCTTGCGGAGAACATGGTCGTCACGGTGGAGCCCGGTATCTACATCGAGGGCGAATTCGGCGTGCGCATCGAGGATTTCGTTATAGTAAAGGAAAACGGCTGCGTCAACATGACCGAGGCGGAAAAAGAGCTTAAGATAATTGATGCATGAGCGCAAATCTGTAAAAAAAATATTAATACGAAAAAAAATCTGTAAAAACACTTGAAAAATGATGAAAAATAAGTTATAATAAAGCGTAAGCATAATTTTTGAAAGATCAATCGGAGGTATATACAATGATTACAGCAGGCGATTTCAGAAACGGCATGACTTTTGAGGAAGACGGCAACGTAATGCAGATCGTTGAGTTCCAGCACGTTAAACCCGGTAAGGGCGCGGCGTTCGTAAGAACAAAGGTCAGAAACGTTATCACCGGCTCCGTGGTTGAAAAGACCTACAACCCGACGGCTAAGTTCCCTACCGCTTTTGTTGAGAGAAAGGATATGGAATACAGCTACAACGACGGCGATCTTTATTACTTCATGGATCCCGAGTCCTACGACATGGTCCCGATCAACTCGGGCGAGCTTTCCGAAAACTTCAAGTTCGTTAAGGAAAACATGATGTGCAAGGTACTTTCCTACAAGGGCAAGGTATTCGGCGTTGAGCCTCCCACGTTCGTTGAGCTGGAAGTTACCGACACCGAGCCCGGCATCAAGGGCGATACCGCGACCAACGCTACCAAGCCCGCGACCGTTGAGACAGGCGCCGAGATCAAGGTTCCGCTCTTCATCAACACCGGCGACAAGATCAGGATCGACACCCGCACCTGCGAATACATGGAGCGTGCGTGATTAATTCGCATAATTAAGGCAGTCAGTAGCTCGCGGCTGCATTTTAAGAGGGACGTGGTGTTTTGGAGGAGCTTTCAAAGAAAGTTGCATACCTTAAGGGTCTGATGGAAGGGCTTAAGATCGACGAAGAGTCGCCCGAAGGTCAGATACTCAATGTGATGGCTGATATTCTTTCAGATATGGCTGACGAGGTGGAGGAGTGTTCCTACGCGCTCAATGCCATAAGCGATTATATTGATTTTCTGGAGGAAGGCGCCGACCCTCTTAATGAGATCGATACCTACGAGTACGGTTTTGACCCCGTAAAGGGCGAGCAGGAAGAATCGGCTGATGCTGCGGAAGGTAATGGCGGCAGCAGCGAGCCCGCGCAAGCGGACGAGGGTAACGTCGGCGACGAAAACAATGACGACAATTATGACGAGAGTATTCGTTTCAGCGAATTTCTCGGAAATATCATGTCCGCCCCCGATTACAGTGATGATTCGGCTCTCGGCAGCGATTCCTTCAAGCTGATCGAAACGCTGAAAAATATGGTGGTCAAGGGCTATGAAGAGCAGGAGCTCGAAGAGGCAAAGAAACGCGCCGAGGGTCTGCCAGTTCCTCACGTTCTGAACGACCGTGAACGCGACGATTTCATCACAAAGCTTGAGGATTTGCTCAGTACGGTTTCCGATGACGAGGACGAGGAGGAAGATCTGGGGCTGGATCAGGTGATCGGGCGCATGAAATGTCCGTTCTGTCACCACGACATTCAGCTGAAGGTGGGCGACATTGCGGAAAAGGTGATCGGCTGTCCCTCCTGCGGAAACAGGCTGACCATCATGCTTTGATAAAAACATTCACAATTTAACAGTTTCAAGGGGTGGTGAAAGTCCACACCGGCGGTTGTACGGAGCAGGCTCCATACTTAAAGTCCGCAAACGAACGTTTTACGACGTTCGCCGAATCGGTGAGATTCCGATACCGACGGTGGAAAATATCTCTTGCTGACGCAAGACCTATTTTCTGAAAGTCCGGATGAGAGAAACGACAGACCATTTGCATATTTTTATTTGTGCAGATAGCTTTGCGCCCCCGTGTTTTTGCGGGGGCGTTTTCTGCTGTTTCTTCCTTGATGTATTTTTTGAGGAGGAATTATTATGTCAACAAGTATCAGTAAAACAAGAACAACAGCAATAATCGGCGTTATGAGCGCCGTAGCGGTAGTGATCTACTTCTTCGATTTTCCCGTGCCGCTGATGCCCGGCTTCATCAAGCTTGACCTTTCAAACATCATCTCGCTGATAACGGGCTTTTCGGTAGGACCGCTTGCGGGCGCGGCGGTTTGCCTTATCAAGAACCTGATACACTTTGCAATCAAGGGCGCGGGAACGACAATGGGTATCGGAGATATTTTCGATCTCGTCACCTCGCTGACCTTCTGCGTTACGGCTTCGCTGATATACAAGCACAACCGCACGTTCAAGGGCGCTGTTATCGGCAGCATCGTCGGAGTTCTCGCGTTCACCGCGATCAGCCTGCCGCTCAACTACTACGTGACCTACCCGATCTACGCAAAGGCTTTCGGCGGCATGGAGGCTATCATGGGCGCTTATCAGGCGATCAATGCCGACGTCAAGACCCTGTTTGAAGCTCTCTGCATATTCAACGTTCCTTTCACCTTTATCAAGGGCGTTCTTTGTGCGATAGTTACGATGATGCTTTACAAGCCGCTCTCGCCCATTATCAAAGGCGGTCGCGGCAAAAGCAGCAAAAAGGAAAAGCAGTTCGCGTAATTTAACTATACTAATGTCATAAAGCAAGACTTACGTTACAAAACAAAAAGAGATACGCTTTCCTCGTCGGCGGGCTTCGACCAGCCGGGTCATAACGCGGGGTGGGCTTGAAGTATGCGTTCAAAATTCGCCCGCGTATTATAATCAAACGATAAGAGATACGCTTTCCTCGTCGGCGTATCTCTTTTATTTTAGTTTAGTCTTTATTCTTCTTTTTGCCGCTCCAGTAATCGGGCGGATTGCGATAGACCCTGATAAGCTTAGGCACCGAAATCGCCGCGCAGACCGATTTTATCAGAAAGACAAGTCTCGCACCGATGAAAGCAGCCGTTCGGTAATCGGCATAACGCGAACGCACTGCTGCGATTATCTGTTCGCGCATTTCTTCGGTTTCGTTTTTGATCTGCGCGTCCTTAAGCGCGAATGTCAGAGCCTTTTCGAGCAGCGGCAGCAGCTTCATCAGCAGAAAGCCCGTTTCCCCCGCCGAAACAAGCACGATCACCGCTGCGTACACGATGTAGAACGCCTTTTCGTTCGGCACGGAGAACTCGTACCGCCGCAGAATATTCGTGTGCCGCCGCGCCATCAGGAACGTGAACCCCGACAGCGCCAAAGCGTAGATCGGCGGAAGCAGGTAGAACCATATCAGAACGCTTCGGTCGTGCTCGATCTCGATGCGGTCGAACATCGTCTGCAAGAGCAGCGTTCCAAGCGCCGCGAACCCGCCCGCAAATATCGCCAGTCTTCCGTAAAATTTCCGTGTGTATTTCTTCATATCGCGACTTCTTTCCTTTTATACAAGTGTATACCAAAAGTACCAGACGTACCAAAAATACCGATACTGATACTGTAACTGATAATGATACTGAAAATGAAACTGATATTGATACTGTTATTGTTATTGAGAGTGAATATGATACCGATATA
>JAILFF010000340.1 GCA_024697705.1 Ruminococcus sp. | reverse complement strand
CGTCGAGCCTATCTATTACAATGTTGACGGATACTTTGAGTTCACGGGCGTTCCCGAGGCGCGTACCGAAAAGGACGATATCGGCAAGACCTACATCGAGGTAGACCTCAGCAATCAGCAGTGGTGGTACTACAAGAAGGGTAAGCAGAAGCGTCACGGGTACATCGTATCGGGTCAGACGACCACGGCGGCGAGGACTACGCTTGAAGGCGTATACAAGCTTTGGGCGAAGGACGTAAATCACCGTATGAAGGACTCCAACGCCGACGGTGAATCCTGGGATACTACCTGCAATTATTGGAACAATATCTCACTGTGCGGCATCGGTATGCACGATTCCACCTGGCGCGGCGGCTTCGGCGGCGACATATACAAGTGGAACGGCTCGCACGGCTGCATAAATATGACCTATGACGACGCGCAGTATATCTACAACAACATACCTCTCGGTACGCCGGTCGTTATGTTCTATTGATAATGTCGAACCGTCAAACTGTCATGCGAAAGGGGTGTCTGCATGATATTTATTGAAGAAAAAAAGATCGAGCCGGACGACAAAGGCAACGATGTGAATGTGTCGATCAAGATCAACTGCGAGAGCATGAAGGACGTGCTTCGGGAATATACGTTCCTCACGGCGCATATCCGCGATATGCTCATCATCAACGGCGTGAACGACGATGAAAAGGTCAAAAGCACGGTATTTGCGGCGTTCAGAGCGGGGCTCGAAAAGGTTCCGCACACAAAGGAATCGCAGCTGGTGCTTGACGGTATGGCGCAGCACAGAAAACTCAGTTAAAAATTCTGCGGACGGTTTCCGAAAGGGGAGCCGTCCGCTTTTTCTGTAACAATCTCCCGCGCTGACGAATAAACTGTATCATGTTCGGAAAAAGTACGTGAGAGGTGACAGACAGATATG
Source organism: Ruminococcus sp. (assembly GCA_024697705.1). Lineage (GTDB taxonomy): Bacteria > Bacillota > Clostridia > Oscillospirales > Ruminococcaceae > YE71. The sequence goes on along the minus strand of JAILFF010000340.1, from coordinate 17,734 downwards.
AGCGAAACTGTGCAGGGCGTAATGCTCCCGCTTATCGGGACGTCGATCGGGGCAGCCTGCGTTTTCCCGATGAAGCGCGAGCCGTGCGACGCTTTCCGCAACGCGCTTTCGGGATTTGCGGCGGGGGTGATGGCTGCGGCGGGGGTGTGGAGCCTGCTGATCCCCGCGATAGAAGGTTCTTTCGCACTTGGGAAACTCGCGTTTTTACCCGCGGCGATCGGGCTTATGGCGGGCACTTTGCTGATGCTGCTGCTTGACCGTGCCGTAAAGTCGTTGTGTAAGCGTTTGAGCGGCTGCCTGCCGAAGAATTCGATGCTCACGCTTGCGGTGACGCTTCACAATATCCCCGAAGGAATGGTGGTGGGTGCGGCGTTTGCGGGAGTAGCGGCGGGCGAAGGGAATATCACTGCTGCCGCGGCGATGACTCTTGCCGTTGGTATAGCGATACAGAATTTTCCCGAGGGTGCTATGATCTCGATGCCGCTTAAAGCAGGCGGCATGAAGAGAGCTCCTGCGTTTTTCATCGGCGTTCTTTCCGGCGTGGTCGAACCTATCGGCGCTGCGGTAACGCTTATGGCGGCTGATATAGTTGCTCCCGCGCTGCCGTATATTCTCAGCATGGCGGCGGGGGCTATGTATTACGTCGCGGCGGCGGAGCTTATCCCCGAATCAGCCGCCGACGGCGGTGCTGTCTCGTTTGCCGCGGGCTTTACCGTTATGATGTCGCTCGATGTGCTTTTGGGATAAAAAAAGCGGTTTCCCCGAAAAGGAGAAACCGCCGTTTTTATTACGGAAGATATTTTTTCGGCTTGCCGAGAAGCACGAAGAAATCAACTATCGCACCGATGGCGCAAAGACCGCCCGTCAGCAGATAAAGGATACCCATGCCTATCTTGCCTTCGTAGAACTTGTGCAGTCCCAGAAAACCGCCGAATAAGCACAGGAGAAGAGCAAGACCCTTGTCCTTTGTGCCGTAAGGCTCGGGCATATAGCCGTAAGGAATTCCGTTATTGTTATTGTTGTTGATAACTACCTGCGGCTGCCCCATGTTCATGCCCATGTTGGGCTGCGACTGCTTTAACTCTTCGATCTGCCTGCCGCAGCTGGGGCAGACCACCGCGTCGTAGGCAACTGCGGAGGCGCACCATTTGCAGAATTTCTGCGGCTGACCGCTCTGCATCTGCTGACCGCCGTAGTTCGGCATAACGTTCGGCTGCGGCTGGCTGCGTGTGTAGCCGCCCGCGCCGCTGTTTGTCTGCGGGTCGAACGCCTGCTGGTTCTGGTAGGGGTAGTTGGAGTTTGAACCCATTGTCTCGAACTGCTGATTTGAATACTGACGCTGTTGTTCGGCGTAGCGTGTGCCGCCGTAGGAATTATTATCGTAGCGTCGGTCGTCGTAGCGCTGCTGTTGCTGCTGCGGTCTGCCCGAGCTTGGCTGAGGGTTCTGGAAACCGTCGTAGTTAGCGCCGGCATAATGTTCCTCGTATATCTCGGGCTCGACGTATTCTCCGAAATTTGTCTGTGAGGAGTAGCCTCCGCCGTTGCCCCCGTTTCCGGCTGTGCCGCTGTTCCCGTTATAATCGCCGCCGTTTGTCTGAGGAACGCCGTGATTAACGTTGTTTGGATTCGGAACACCGTGATTGTATGTGGCAGGTGCCTCAAAATCGCCGTATCCGCTGCCCTTGTTCAGATTTGCCATTCTAACCCGCTTCCTTTCTTTTTATTTTTTTCGTTTTGTTTTTTCTTTCTAAATTGGTTTTCTTTAAGTCAGACTGCCCGGAAAGCCTTCGCCCGGCATGATGGACGGGTGGCTGTCGTTTCTTACGACCTCGACTTCGTTGTAAACGTCCATGCCCGTACCTGCGGGGATAAGCTTACCGATGATAACATTTTCCTTAAGACCGAGCAGGTGGTCGGTCTTGCCCTTGATCGCCGCGTCGGTGAGCGCCTTTGTGGTCTCCTGGAAGGACGCTGCCGAGAGGAACGAATCGGAGTAGCTCGAAGCCTTGGTGATACCCTGGATAACAGGTACGGTGGTGATGAGGCGTGCATTGACGTCGCCCGCGTCTATCTGCGCCTGGATCTGCTCGTTTATGCCTGCGATCTCGGTCTTTTCGACAAGGCTGCCGGGGAGCAGGTAGCTCGAACCGCTGTCGTCGATCTTGACCTTCTTCATCATCTGACGGACGATCACCTCGATGTGCTTGTCGTTGATATCAACGCCCTGCGAACGGTAAACCTTCTGTACCTCGGTGATGATGTAGTTTTGAACTGCTTCGATGCCGTTAACAGCGAGAATATCGGCGGGATATACGGAACCTTCCGTCAGCGAGCTTCCCTTGGTAACAAAGTCGCCGTCGGTAACTTTAAGCTTGAAGCCGAAGGGGATAGGATACTTCTCCTCTGCGGGATTTGTGATGTCCTCGCTCGTTACGATAACGTGGCGCATCTTCTTTTCCTCGATAATGCGCACGGTGCCGTCGATGCGGGTGATGATCGCAGCGCCCTTGGGACGTCTGCTCTCGAAAAGCTCTTCAACACGGGGAAGACCCTGTGTGATATCTTCCGCCGAAGCGATACCGCCCGTATGGAAGGTACGCATGGTGAGCTGTGTACCGGGCTCGCCGATGGACTGTGCGGAGATGGTGCCGACCGCTTCGCCGACTCTTACGATCTTGCCGTTTGCAAGGTTCGCGCCGTAGCACTTCGCGCAAACGCCGTTCTTCGACTGGCAGGCAAGTACCGAGCGTATCTTGATGCGGTCTCTGCCCGTATTTTCCATTATCTGAACGACTCTGTCCGCGTCGTGCGAGGTCATGAGCCTGTTCTTGGAAACAGCCACCTCGCCCGATTTGGGATCCTTAAGGTCTTCGACAAGGAATCTGCCGATAAGACGTTCCTTAAGATCCTCGATCTTTTCCTTACCGTCGGTGATCTCGAATACGTTGATGCCGCTTGTAGTGCCGCAGTCCTCCTGACGAATGATAACGTCCTGAGATACGTCAACAAGACGTCTGGTCAGGTAACCCGAGTCGGCGGTACGAAGCGCGGTATCAGCCAGACCCTTACGAGCGCCTCGCGAGGAGATGAAGTATTCCAGAATGTTAAGACCTTCACGGTAGTTGGCTCTGATAGGCATTTCTATGGTAGCACCCGAGGTGTTCGCGATAAGTCCGCGCATACCTGCGAGCTGCTTGATCTGGTTCATCGAACCACGGGCACCGGAGTCCGCCATCATGTTGATGGGGTTGTAAGCGTCAAGACCCTTTTCAAGCGCGGTAGCGACTTCGCCCGTTGCCGCTTCCCAGGTGTCCTTGAATCGCTTGGAGCGTTCGGCACGGGAAATTTCACCGAGCTTGTACTGTTCGTCAAGGTGAACGATCTTCGCGTCGGCGGCTGCAAGGATATCCTTCTTCTTTTCCGGAATGGTAGCGTCGCAGACCGCAACGGTGATAGCCGCCTTGGTGGAATACTTAAAGCCCAGCGCCTTGATATTGTCGAGCACTTCCGAAGTAAAGGTCGTGCCGTGATGAACTATGCAGTGATCGACGATCTCTCCGAGCTGCTTCTTCTTTACGAGGAAGCTGATCTCCAGATCGAACTGCTTGTCGGAATTGGTTCTGTCAACAAAGCCCAGATCCTGCGGAATGATGTTGTTGAAGATAAGTCTGCCGACGGTAGCGTCGATGACCTTCGATACCTGTCTGTCGCCGACCTGCTTGGCAATTCTTACCTTGATAGCCGCGTGCAGCGAAACTACGCCCTGATCGTAAGCCATAAGAGCCTCGTTCACGTCGCGGAAAACCTTGCCCTCGCCGAGCTCACCCGGCTTCTGCAATGTCAGGTAATACGAACCGAGTATCATATCCTGCGTGGGGACTGCGACAGGCTTACCGTCTGAAGGCTTCAGCAGGTTGTTGGCAGCGAGCATGAGGAAACGCGCCTCAGCCTGCGCTTCGGGGGAGATAGGCAGATGAACCGCCATCTGGTCGCCGTCGAAGTCCGCGTTAAATGCGGTACATACGAGCGGGTGAAGCTTGATAGCACGACCTTCGACGAGTATCGGCTCGAATGCCTGGATACCCAGTCTGTGGAGGGTAGGCGCACGGTTCAGCAGAACGGGGTGTCCCTGAATTACGTTTTCGAGAGCGTCCCAAACGATAGGCTCAACGCGCTCGATAGCGTTCTTTGCGCCGTTGATATTGAGCGGAGGATTGGTGCTGATATCGACAAGTCTCTTGATTACGAAGGGCTTGAACAGTTCGAGCGCCATTTCCTTCGGAAGACCGCACTGATACATTTTCAGCTCGGGTCCTACGACGATAACCGAACGTCCTGAGTAGTCAACACGCTTACCGAGAAGGTTCTGACGGAAGCGTCCCTGCTTACCTTTAAGCATATCGGAAAGCGACTTGAAGGCTCTGTTGTTGGGACCCGTTACAGCTCTGCCGTGTCTGCCGTTGTCGATAAGCGCGTCAACGGCTTCCTGCAACATTCTCTTTTCGTTTCTTATAATAATGTCGGGAGCCTGCAATTCCAACATTCTCTTAAGACGGTTGTTTCTGTTGATAACTCGTCTGTAAAGGTCGTTTAAGTCGGAGGTAGCGTATCTGCCGCCGTCGAGCATTACCATCGGGCGCAGATCGGGCGGGATTACGGGGATAACGTCGAGTATCATCCATTCGGGACGGTTGCCCGAGGTTCTGAACGCCTCGACTACTTCAAGCCTTTTGAGGAGCTTGATCTTCTTCTGACCGTTCGGCAGACCTTCAAGCTCTTTTTTGAGGTCCTCCGCCAGCTCGTCAAGGTCTATCTCTTCGAGAAGCTCCTTGATAGCCTCGGCGCCCATGCCTGCCTTGAACTCGCTCTCGTCCCACTTTTCGAGAGCCTCGTGGTACTGCGATTCGGAGAGCAGTTCGCACTTGGCAAGATCGGTGTTGCCGGGGTCGATTACTATATATTTAGTGAAGTAAAGCACTTCTTCGAGTCTCTTCTGGCTCACTTCGAGCATCTGACCGATGCGCGAGGGAGTACCCTTGAAGTACCAGATATGCGATACGGGAGCCGCCAGCTCGATGTGCCCCATTCTTTCGCGGCGGACGTCCTTCTTGGCGATAACAACGCCGCAGCGCTCGCAGACCTTGCCTTTGAGATACTTCTGCTGCTTGTACTTTCCGCAGTGGCAGGTCCAGTCCTTGGTGGGTCCGAAGATCCTTTCGCAGTAAAGACCGTCCTTTTCGGGTTTCTGAGTGCGGTAGTTGATCGTTTCGGGGCGTGTTACCTCGCCGTAGGACCATTCTCTGATCCTGTCGGGTGACGCAAGCGATATTTTTATAGATTCAAATATATTGGATTCCAAACTCGTACCTTCTTCCTTTGTTGGGAGCGCTTCTTCCCGCCGCTCTTCGGCGGGGCGCTCATGAGATCAGAACTTATTCATTCTAAAGTGCGTCGGATCAACGGAAATCGTCCTCGTCGTAATCGTCGAAGTTGGTATCCTTGCCCGTGTATTCATCGTCGAGATAATCGCCGTCGTCATCGCCGCCGAACGATCCGTCAAGACCGTCGAAGCCTTCGTCGTCGCCGAGAGCGTCCTCCAAGCCTTCGTGAACGGTGAAGCCGTAGCCCTCGATATCATCTTCGTTGGCGAACGCGCCGACCGCGCTGTTCATCTTGTCGTCGTAGTTCTTGAAGTCGGCGGAATCGTCCTCGGCGTAGTTCTGCTTGAGCTCTATCTTCTCGCCCTTGCCGTCGAATATTTCAAGATCAAGACCCAGCGACTGGAGTTCCTTGACGAGAACCTTGAACGCTTCGGGGATACCCGGCTTGGGTATATTAAGACCGTCGCTGATAGCGTGGTAGGTCTTGTCGCGTCCGTCCTTATCGTCGGACTTAACGGTAAGAATTTCCTGCAAGGTGTAAGCGGCGCCGTAAGCTTCGAGCGCCCAAACTTCCATCTCACCGAAACGCTGTCCGCCGAACTGCGCTTTACCGCCCAAGGGCTGCTGTGTAACGAGCGCATACGGACCTGTGGAACGAGCGTGGATCTTATCGTCAACGAGGTGGTGCAGCTTAAGATAGTACATATAGCCGACGGTTACCTTGTTGTCGAACTTCTCGCCTGTTCTGCCGTCGTAGAGCGTGAACTTGCCGTCCTCGCTCATGCTGATGGCGTTGGGATTTATTACGTCCGACATCGGGTTGATCTCGAAGTCGTCGTTGTGATGTTCAAGATAGTTTTCCTGAGCAGCCTTAAGGCAGGCACGGATATCCTCTTCGTGAGCGCCGTCGAATACGGGCGTCATGATCTTCCAGCCCAGTGCCTTAGCAGCCATGCCGAGATGAACTTCGAGGACCTGTCCGATGTTCATACGCGAAGGTACGCCCAGAGGGTTCAGCACGATATCGAGCGGTGTGCCGTCTTCAAGGAAGGGCATATCCTCGGGAGGAAGTATTCTCGAAACAACACCCTTATTACCGTGACGACCCGCCATCTTGTCGCCGACAGAGATCTTTCTCTTCTGCGCGATGTAGCAGCGAACGAGCATATTTACGCCGGGAGCCAGCTCGTCGCAGTTTTCCTTGGTGAACACCTTTACGTCGATAACGGTACCCGATTCGCCGTGAGGAACCTTAAGAGAATTATCTCTTACGTCGCGTTCCTTGTCGCCGAATATTGCGCGGAGAAGTCTCTGCTCGGGGCAGACCTCGGTCTCGCCCTTCGGCGTTACTTTTCCGACGAGGATATCGCCGGGACGAACGTCCGCGCCGATGCGGATAATGCCGCGCTCGTCAAGGTTTGCAAGATACTCTTCCTTGACCTGCGGGATATCTCTTGTGATCTCCTCGGGTCCGAGCTTGGTCTCGCGGGATTCGGTCTCGTATTCCTCTATATGGATAGATGTGTATTTGTCCTGTCTTACAAGGTTTTCGTTCAGCAGAACGGCGTCCTCGTAGTTGTAGCCCTCCCATGTCATGAAGCCGATGAGGGCGTTCTTGCCGAGAGCCAGCTCTCCGTTCGAGGTAGCGGGACCGTCGCCGATGATCTGATGAGCCTCGATGCGCTCGCCCTTTTCGACGATAGGTCTCTGGTTGGTGCAGGTGCCTGCGTTGGAGCGCTTGAACTTTGTAAGCTCGTAGGTGCGAAGCTCGCCGCTGTCCTCGCGGATTATGATCTTATCCGCGTCAACGCTTTCAACAACGCCGGGCTTGTCGGAAACTACCGCAACGCCCGAGTCAAGGCAGGTCTTGTATTCCATACCGGTGCCGACGATCGGCGACTCGGTCTTAAGCAGCGGAACAGCCTGTCTCTGCATATTCGCGCCCATGAGTGCGCGGTTAGCGTCATCATTTTCAAGGAAGGGTATGCAGGCGGTAGCGACGGAAACGACCATTTTAGGCGAGATATCCATGAAGTCGATATTCTCGCGGTCTATTTCAAGTATCTGATCGCGGTATCTGCCGTTTACCTTCGGACGCGCAAACTTGTTTTCCTCGGTAAGAGGTTCGTTAGCCTGCGCTACCATGTAATTATCCTCAACGTCGGCAGTCATGTAAACTACCTCGTCGGTAACTACGCCCGTAGCCTTGTCTACACGTCTGTAAGGCGCTTCGATAAAGCCGTACTCGTTTATCTGCGCGAAGGAAGCGAGATAGGAGATAAGTCCGATGTTAGGACCTTCGGGCGTTTCTATCGGGCACATTCTGCCGTAGTGGGTGTAGTGTACGTCACGTACCTCGAATCCTGCACGGTCACGGGAAAGACCGCCGGGACCCAGCGCCGAAAGTCTTCTCTTGTGAGTGAGCTCGGCAAGGGGGTTATTCTGATCCATGAACTGCGACAGCGGGGAACTTCCGAAGAATTCCTTGATAGCCGCCGAAATGGGTCTGATATTTATGAGAGCCGCGGGAGTGAGTATCTCCGAATCCTGCGACTGAACGTTCATTCTTTCGCGGATAACGCGCTCCATTCTCGTAAAGCCGATGCGGAACTGGTTCTGCAAAAGCTCGCCGACGGAACGGATACGTCTGTTTCCGAGGTGGTCGATATCGTCGATAGTTCCCACGCCCTCGCAGAGGTTCAGGTAGTAGGAAATGGTAGCGATGATATCGTCAAGTATGATATGCTTGGGGATAAGCTCGTTTCTTCTGAGCTTGATCTGCTCGATCAGGTCTTCCTCGGTCTCGCAGCCGTCCATGATCTCTTTAAGAACAGGGAAGTATACCTTCTCGTTGATGCCGAGCTCCTTTGGGTCGGTGCCAGTCAGGAAGCCCGCGAGATCGACCATGCCGCTGCCGATGATCTTGACCTTGCGCTCTACCATCTTGGAGAGCGTTTCGCCCGTCTCGGCAGAAACGAAGTATTCCTTCGCTTCGGTCATAACGTAGGCTTCCATAACGCCCGCGTTCTCTATCTCGTAAGCCTGCTCATAGCGGAGAACGTCGCCGGGAACGGCAAGGACCTCGCCCGTGGAGGGGCTTACGATCGGAGCCGCAACGGTGTGACCCGCAAGTCTCGAAGCGATACCGAGCTTTTTGTTGTATTTATATCTTCCGAAGCGGCAGAGATCGTATCTCTTGTCGTCGAAGAAAAGATTATGCAGAAGGGTCTCGGCGCTTTCAACCGTCGGAGGCTCGCCGGGGCGGAGCTTGCGGTAAACCTCAAGGAGAGCCTCCTCGCGGTTGGCGGTGGTGTCCTTCTGAAGGATAGTCTGAGAAAGACGCTCGTCGAGCAGCTTGTTATCGGGATTAACGTCGTCGGGCACACCGAAAAGATCGGAGATCTCCTCGTTAGTGCCGATACCGAGCGCTCTGATGAACGTGGTTATCGGGATCTTTCTGTTCTTGTCGATACGGACGTAAACGACATCGTTCGAGTCCATCTCGTATTCGAGCCACGCGCCGCGGTTCGGGATAACGGTGGAGTTGTAAAGCTCCTTACCTGTCTTGTCGCGGTCGAAATCGTAGTAAACACCCGGCGAACGAACGAGCTGCGAAACGATAACGCGCTCCGCACCGTTTATAACGAACGTGCCGCTGTCGGTCATCTTGGGCAGGTCGCCCATGTATACCTCGGACTCCTTGATATCGCCTGTTTCGTTGTTTTTCAGGCGGGCGGTGACGTAAAGGCGTGACGAATAAGTGGTGTCTCGCTCCTTACATTCCGCGATGGAATACTTGGGTTCGGGGGCGATACGATAGCCCACGAAGGATAGTTCAAGGTTGCCGTTGTAGTCGGTAATTTCCGCTACTTCCTCGAAGACCTCTTTCAGACCCTCATCAATAAACCACTTATACGAGTTTTTCTGTACCTCGATAAGATTCGGCATATCGCGGACTTCGCGTATTTTAGCGAAGCTCTTTCTGATATTCTTGCCGAGCCGCACGTCTTTGACTTTGATATTATTGACATTCACCATGCGCACCGATCACTCCTTACTTATTGCCCAAAGCAGGCGTCACGCGCTCAAATGGGCGCAAAAACCTATTATGATACATTTTATAATTATATAATAAAATAGTGTAGTTGTCAAGCGTGTACGAATTTTTTTACACAAATTCCGCGCTTTGCACAATTTTAGCACGCCCGAAAGCCGCAAGTTCTATGATTGCCGTTTTATGAATGATGCGTAAATTTTCGGTAAATAAAAGCGGGATGATCTCTGTCAGAGACCGTCCTGCCGTGAAAAGAAAATATTACGCAAAGTGAGGGCAAACCAAGAGTCTTGCTTCAAATACAAAATTATGTTTTTTATTTGATCTTCCAGCCCGCGACTGTCTTCTGCATAAGAACGAGGTCGTCAACGTCCGTGTCTTTGTCGCCGTCTAAGTCGGAGGCTGTTTTGTTGTGAGCGACTTTCCAGCCCGCTGTGACTTTTTGCATGATAACGAGGTCGTCTATGTCGGTCGTACCGCTGTTGTTGAGGTCGCCGGGTACGTTGCCGAGCGATATGAATTTAAAGTCGTTTTCTTTGGCGTATTTATGGGCGGCGGTGTAGTTGCAGCCCGTTATCGTGATCCCTTTTACGGCATGATCGGGCGAACTTATGCTAAGACCATACCCGAAAGCCTTGTTGCCGATACTTGTTACGGTGTAGGGGATAGTTATATTTTCAAGCTTCGCGCAGAGGAAGAATGCTCTGGCGCTGATGGTCGTAACGCTGTCGGGGATAGTTACACTTGCAAGGCTTATACAGTCGTTGAAGGCAAGTTCGCCGATTTTTGTAACGGTATTCGGGATAGATACGCTTTCAAGACTCTCGCAGGTGCTGAAAGCGCGGTCAACGATATTGGTAATGCCTTCTCCTATTACGACCTTTTTGATCTCGCCGACTCCCCTGAATCCGTCCCACCCCGTATCCAATAGATATAACTCCTTGGCTTCAGCCATTTTCCCTGTGCCGGTGAACGTCAGAGTTCCTTCGCCGTCATATTCCCAATTCACATTGTCGCCGCAGGGACCTCCTGTATTCGTGATCGCGTCCGCTTTTATGTCAAAGTTTTCAAATGTTCCCGACGGAAGTATTCCGATCCCCGAAATGCCGACGGAAAGCGCTGCCAGTAAGCTTATTATTTTTTTACTCATGTGTATTACCTCCGAAAAAAATATTATGCCCGATTTTCCGATGATTGTCAATATGATACGATAACGCACAAAAGCAGGACGGCGCCCGTTTTTTGAGCCGTCCTGCTGTTCTGCGGTGAAATCCGATATGGTTTATACCTTCCAGCCCGCGACCTTTTTCTGCATAAGAACGAGGTCGTCAACGTCAACGTCCTTGTCGCCGTTTAAGTCGGCGGCTGACGTGTATTTAACATCGACTTTCCAGCCCGCGGTTATCTTCTGCATTAATACGAGGTCGTCAACGTCTGCTGCTCCGCTGCCGTCGAAATCGCCCGGGGCGTTGCCGAGCGAGACGAAATCGAACCCGTTGGAAACGGCGTATTTTTCGGCGGAGGTGCCGTTATAGCCTATTATTGTAAAGTCGTCTGTTTTGCACGTTTCATGGTGGTTATCTTCAACTTTATCATAATAACCCAAGGAACTCATGTACAGTTTCGTGGTTTCGGGGATAGTAATGCTTTTCATGCTTGTACAGCCGTAGAAAGCTTCAAAATCAATGAACTTAACGCTGCTCGGGATAGTAACGCCTGTAAGGTCTGTATTATTATAGAATGAAAAATCGTTTATCACTGCAACGCCGTCGGGAATAACAGCATTTCCTTTTGCCGATCTTCCGTCGATAAGATGATCGCCTATGACATAAATCGGGCTCTCGGCGCGTTTTGCTTCAAGAAACGGAGTGCCTTCAAAAGCGTCGTGACCTAAGGTCTCAAGAGAGCTTGGGATAGATATGTTTTCAAGGCTTGAACAGCCGCTGAATGCATACATACCGATATATGTGACGCTGTCGGGGATCGTTACGCTTTTCAGATTCGGGCATTTAAAGAACGCATAAGTGCCTATGTCCGTAACGCTGCTTGGGATAATTACGCTTTCGAGGCTTTGGCAATAGTTGAAGGCAGCGCTGACGATATTGGTAATGCCTTCTTCTATCACGACCTTTTTGATCTCACCGACATTCCTGAATCCTTCCCACTCGGAAGAATACTGGCTGAGCGTATTTGTATAAGCCATTTCTCCCTTGCCGCTGAATTTCAGCGTTCCGTCGCTGTCAAATTCCCATATTACATTATCGCCGCAGGGACCCCCGCTTATTATGTCAGCGTCCGCTTTTATGTCAAAGCCGCCGAATGTCCCCGACGGAAATGCGCCGATGCCCGTAAGACCCATCGTCATCGCCGTCAGTAAGCCGATTATTTTTTTGCTCATGTGTATTACCTCCAATAATAATTCACAAGTAATATTATACCCGAGTTTCGCCGTTTTGTCAATATTCCGTGCAAAATGAGCGGGCTGACAGATCATGCTGCATTTGCTCGAAATAAAAAGGGCGCACACATCGGCGCGCCCATAAAAATGAAAAATTTTCGTGCGGATTTACTGATCGAGATTCCAGCCCGCGACTAATTTCTGGACCATGACAAGATCGTCGGCGTCGATCGAGCCGTCTTTGTTATAGTCGGCTGCCGCCTTGACGGTGCTGTTTACTTTCCAGCCCGCTGCTGCTTTCTGCATCAGCATGAGGTCGTCGATGTCTGCCGTTCCGTTGCGATCGAGGTCGCCGGGAACGTTGCCGAGCGATTCAAACGAGATCTTGTTATTGGTGGCGTAGCCGTTGGCTGCGGTGTAATTGTAGCCGACTATCTTAAAATCACTGATAAGATTGCCGTTGTTATCATATCCGAAAGCTTTCTCGCCGATGCTCGTAACGGTATACGGGATAGTTATGCTTTTAAGGCTGGTGCAGTTTACAAAAGCGTCATTTACGATGCTCGTTACGCTGCTCGGGATAGTTAGCTTTGAAAGCTTTGTGCAGCCGTTGAAGGCGCCGTAGCTGATCCTCTTGACACTTTTGGGGATCGTAATGGTCGAGAGATTTTTGCAATCGAGAAAGACGCCCGATTCAATGCTGGTGATCTTGTTCGGAAGAGTTACGCTTGAAAGATTTGTGCAGCCCGAGAATGCGACAGATTCGATAGATGTTACGCTGTTCGGAATGATAATGGTCTTAAGACTCGAACAATAAGCGAATGCCGAATCGCTGATCTTTGTAACGTTGTTTGCGATATATACGCTTTCAACGCTGCTGCATGATTCAAAAGCATGACCGGAGATAGTGGTCACGCCCGCCTCGATTACGATCTTTTTGATGATTCCGACTTTGCTGAATCCTTTCCAGTCGGAGGAGTAAGTGGCAAGAACCGACTGTTCAGCCATTTTTCCGGTGCCGTAGATAGTCAGCGTGCCGTCGGTGTCGAATTTCCATTTTACATCATTTTTGCAGGATTCGCTTTCTCCGCAGGGACCTCCTGCGACCACCGTTGCGGCGCTCGTTTTTATGTCAAAGTTTCCGAATGTACCCGACGGCAGTGCGCACGCGCCCGAAAGCGCGATGGTCAGCGCCGCCATTAAGCTTATAGCTCTTTTGTTCATTTTAATGACCTCCCTGAAAAAGTTAAAATCTTTACAAATACTATTATACACGGATTTTTGTAAATTGTCAATATACTTTACAAAATGAACATGATTTTTAATTTTTGTTTACAAAATATACCCTAAGTCTTCGGATCCGGCGGTAGGGCATCGGGGTAAAAGAAAAGAGCCCGGCGAGTGCCAAGCTCTTTTTTTCATTTAAGCATTATCCCGAGCATGGTCAGGTCGTCGAACTGTTCGGCTTCTCCGACAAATTCGTCTGCCGCGCTCTTTACGTCGGCAAGCAGTTTTTTTGCGTCGCTTTCGCGGCTCTTGTTCATCGCTTCGAGCAGACGCGCCGTGCCGAAAAGCTCTTTATCGGCGTTAGTCGCTTCGGGAACGCCGTCGGTATAGAGGAACAGCGCCCCGCCCTTTTCGAGCGTGAACTCGTATTCCTTGTAGCGGGTGCCTTCCATTCCGCCCACGACAAATCCGTGCTTATCCTTGAAAAGCTCGAAGCTGCCGTTTGCTTTTCGTATTATCGGGTACTCATGCCCCGCGTTCGCGGCGGTCACTTTGCCCGTCGATATTTCAAGCACGCCGAGCCACACCGTGACGAACATATCCTCCTTGTTATTTCGGCAGAACATCTCGTTGGTCTGTTCGAGCACCTTTGCGGGGGACAAGCCCTTCATGGCGAAATTGTTTATTATTATCTTCGATATCATCATGAAAAGCGCCGCGGGTACTCCCTTTCCCGAAACATCCGCGATGACGAGCCCCAGATGATCGTCGTCTATCAGGAAGAAGTCGTAGAAATCGCCTCCGACCTCCTTGGCGGGAGTCATGGAGGCATAGATATCGAATTCCTTGCGTTCGGGGAACGGCGGGAAGATATTCGGCAGCATATGCGCCTGTATCCTTTGCGCTAAGGCAAGCTCGGCGCCGATGCGTTCACGCTCGGCTGTCGCAGCTTTCAGATTGACCATATACGAAGCCACGCCGTCGGCAAGGCTCTTTACGTTGTCCGCGAGTGTTTGCAGCTCGCCGCCCGGCTTTACGGGAACATCTTCGTAGACAAGCTGCTCGGGCTCGGTGGTGCTCTGCATTTTCCTGACAAAGGAATCGCTGTTTTCCGCGATCTTTACAAGGGGCTTTATAAGATAACGCCGCGTATTTCTGAGATAAAGGGTCACTATCGCAGCCGTCAATACCGAAGCCGTGGCTATTACCATAATGATATAGCGGCGGAGCCCTTCTTTTATCCTGTCTATGTCTATCTCAACGCAGATAAGCCCCTGCGGGTTATCGCTGCTGTCGTATACCACGCGGTAGCCGTTGAGCATATGCCCGTACTCCTCCGAATCGCCCTCAAGCGTTCCGCTGCCGCGCTTATTGCTTTTTACAGCCTGCTGAAGCGTTCTCAGTGTGTCGTCCTCGAACTCGCCCTTCTCGCAGGGCTTCCCCATGTAGGTATATATCTCCGAAAGAGGCTTGCCCGGCGACAGCTCCTCCTGCGTTTTGGCGTTGATGGCGTAATGCAGGCTGTGGATATCGTCTATGTCTTCAAAGTATATCGCATAGAGATATTCGATATCGGAACATTCCTTGATCTTATTGAGCTCCGACCTCATTATCTCGTAGTCCTGCGGCATAGCACGTTCCGCTATCATGTCGCCGAAGGAATACTCATGCACCGCACGGTAGGCGTATTCAAGGACGGTATCCGCGTAAGTCGCATAGGATTCCATAACGCTGTCGTGATACAGCTTATACCCTATGCCCGCGATCACAGCTGTAAGTATCCCCATAAAGAATATCGCGGTGATCGCCGATTTTACCTTTATGCTTATTCCTTTTTTCATTTTCATTACATTATTTACAGCGCAAAGCGGAAAAAACGAAAGCAATGTGTTTCCCGCTTATTCTCAGAATTTTTTCTTTACGGTTATGTTCACGTTACCGCCGCGTACTCCCACGATAACATCGTCGGCGAGATTGGATATTACGGACTTTTCGAGCTCGTCCCATTCTTCGGCTTTATTCTGCTTTTCCTCCTCGGAATGAAAGGAGTTTTTGTAGCTCATAAGCGACCATGCCATTTCGTCCGCGAGAGGGTTCATGCTTGTTGAGCCCATCATGAAAAAGCGGTACGGGTCTTCGCGGGTGAGTTTGGCACTGTCCGACATCAGTATATCGACGGCGTCGCAGATCTTGCCTATTATTCCGACGGCGGCGGCGTTCTTTCCGCTTCTTGAAACGCCTATCACCTTATCCCTGTCAAACCCGATGCTGTCGCAGGCGGTGACGGTCAGGTGAAGCTCATAATCCGAGCCGCTGTTCTCTATCCGGAAGCTGCCTTTGCCGTAAATAAGCAGCTGCGGGAGCATACATATCATTTCCTCCGCGAGCAGGCGCAGACGCATGGTGCTTTTCTTGTCAAGACCGTTATACCGCGCCACTTTCTCGGCTTCGGCGGGTATTGCGCGGTAATCGCTTTCTAGTTTGTCAAGAACGTAAACATCGGACCTCATATCTCTGCCTCATTAAACGATGTTCAGGATATCGGTAAAGCCCGTTACCTCGAATATCTCCATGATGTCCTCTCCCGCGTTCTTTATCTTCATGCCGCTCTTTTTGGACATAGCCTTATGCGCCGCAAGCAGCACTCTCAGCCCCGCCGAGGAGATGTACTCCACCTTTGCGAAATCAAGCAAAAGGCTTTCGGCTTTATCGGAAGATTCATTTATCATTTTTTCAAGCTCGGGGGAGGTGACGGTATCGACCCTGCCCTCTATCTCGATAGTAAGTGCGTTTCCGTTCATTGCTTTTGTGAGTTTCATAACAATCCTTCCTTTCGGTTGATCGGTCAAAGCTGCCTATAATTTTATTTTATCATAAGAAAGCCGAAATGTCATTCATTGAGCGCTTCTATATTTTTAAATTTGTATGAACGCACAAAATACTCCTCCCGATTTTGTGGTGTTTGATAGCAAGGTGACGACTGACGGGAAAAAGTAAAACGATCCCCGAATCGAAAACAGCCGACGCGCACGAAACGCATTGGCTGTTTTTTGACAGGTATGTTAATTAGACTTCCTCGGAAAGCTCCGTATCGGCGTCAGCCATAGTGTCAGGCAGACCGCCGTTTGACATATCGTAACCCGAACAAGCCCCCGCACCGCAGTACGGGAGCTTGTTTATCGGTTTGTGTCGGTGTTTTGAATTATCTTCCGTCGCTCGGCACCTTAAGGGTCATGCCCACATACAGGTAGTTGATAAGCTGATCGTCGGCGGGCACGGGCTTGCCGGGGTTCATCTTCTTGAACCATTCCTCTATCACACCGCGGTTCATACGAAACAGCTCCTTTACGTCGATGCCGCACCACTGTGCGATACTCCAAAGGGTGTCGCCCTGCTTGGTAACGTAATTCGTGAGCGATCCGCCGAGCATACCTCCTGCTACCGATTCCAGTTCGTCTAAATTCAGTTCTTTGTTCATGATAAAAACTCCTTTCAATATTAAAATACGTATGACTTCTTGCAGATGGGACAAGTAACTTCCCCGCTGAAAGCTTTGACGGTAACGGTTACAGTATTGCCGCATTCGGGGCAGACTATTGTCATTTTTTTCGAGCCGCCTTTGTCGCCTGCGCCACCTACTGCTTCGTCAAGCTGTTCCTTGTCAAGCTCCTCATTGGTAAGGTTTTTGTTCATTTATTCGCTCATGGTGTTTTCCTCCTTATTTATTCTCCGATAACAAATCCGTTATCGTCTGTTTCCTTTGCGCCGATCAGCCCCATAAACAGGTTGATGAGCAGCTGTACGAAAAAGTTACGTTTCTTATCCATTGTGATATCTCCTTTCGGTTTGTGGTGTTCTTTGTTTTCCTTGACTATATCATACCACAGTTCCGAAGGACATTCAACAGATAATATTCAGCCGATTTGTAGCATAAGCTTCAAGATCACCCCGATGTGTAAATTATACTACACTATCCGACTTAATTGTAAATAATCTTGTCAAAAATCCTGTCTTCTTTAATTATATCACACTTCCGCCGTAAAAACAATCACCGGATTGGTGAATAACACATTTTTGTTGATGTTGCCGAAAACATTTTATATATTTTGTCGAATATAACAAACAGATTCTTCCAAATATGCCGGCATTGCCTTCCTTTTCCCGCACAAACAAAAAGACCATCCGCGGCGAGATACCGCGAAAGGTCTTTCTGGTTTGTAATTTGGAGATGAACAGCAATTATGCTGCCTTGATGTGTACCTGACCGTCGTTATTGTCGGAAGAATTGCCGCTGCCGCCGGTTTTCTGCTTAGAGTCCGTTTCAGATTAGAAGGGCATTTGTCTGTTCTGATAAAAATATAGCATATTTTAATATCCGGGGCAAGTCAAAAATTGCGGTCAAAAGAAATAACACTATCAATTTTTGCTTTTTATTGACACAATGAATAAATTACGCGGTCTGTTTTTGTGCAACATTGAAATTGTTACAAATTTAGCTAATTTATTTAACTTTAAAAATGACAAATTTCGGGACTGCACGGCTTCTGCTTGGTATCAAATAAAAACAGTTATTTTATGACTTGTAAAGATCATAAAGTTGACCGTCTACGACCGTGACGGACGGTAATTTGTCTGTAAATTCAAAATCATGTTGAATTTACGCGATTTTTTGAT
>JAILFF010000338.1 GCA_024697705.1 Ruminococcus sp. | reverse complement strand
AAAAATTCACAGTACAAGGAAAACGACCGCAGGAGGTGGTCTGAACGAAGTTCAGACAGTCGCCCTTCAAGGGAGTTTGACGCAGTAATGTGAATTTTTATCCGAAAGATTTGTGCGGCTATTTTCTCGGATTGCTATAATTCCCGTTTCTGATCTTTTCCGCGATCTGCGCTATCTTTTGAAGCCTGTGATTCGCCCCCGAACGCGAGATCGGCGGCGTCAGCGCGGCACCTAAATCGGAAAGCGTAAACTCGGGATTCTCGCTTCGCAGCACGGCAATATCACGCAGACCCTTCGGCAGATTCTCAAGCCCCATTTTCTCCTCGATGAGCGCAATGTCGGCTATCTGCTTCTCCGACGCCATGATCGCCTTGTCAAGGTTGGCACTTAAACAGTTCATTCCGCGATTGATATTGTTCGATATCTCCTTGAAAAGCTTAACGTCCGTCAGCTCGAACGAAAGATTCGTCGCTCCCATTAGCGCAAGCATATCAATAATGTTGTCGGATTCCTTGAAATACAATATCTGCCTGTGCTTTCGCTCGATGTTTTTCGCCGTCATGCCGTACTTTTCAATCAGTATCAGCCCCAGCATATTGCACACGTCCAGATCGGGCAGGGAAAGCTCCATGTGATAGCCCTTGTTCGGGTCGGAAAGCGAACCGCAGGCTAAAAACATTCCCGCCGCCATCTGCGGGTAAAGGCTCTGCTTCGGGAAATTGGGCTTGTCGGAAACGCGGCGGTCGGTGATATGAAAATGCGACAGCAGCTTTTCTCTCGCTGCCCGACCGCTCACCGAAAGCTCGTACATCACGGTATCGCCCCTGTCGCGGCAGACCGTCTCAACGCTTTCACCGCAGAGCTTTTCGACATTGAACGCAAAAAAATCCGCCACGGACTTGTTCTCCGTCAGCAGCACGATACTCTCAGCCGAAAGACTGTTACAGCAGCAAAGCAGCCCGTAAAGGCAGGCTTCTGCCTTCGCGGGTGAATTTATCCTCGATATTATCTCTTCCTTGACCTTCTGCGAAAATGAAAGCTCTGACAAAGGCGGTCAGCTCCGTTTCCTGAATTTCTTGAATAATGAAACTGCGGCTTTTTAGAAAATTCGTTGGTTATGTTAAAAAAACGTGTAATAGCGTAGGTTCTGCGATCAACTGTCCGAAAAAAGCGACGTCACCGACAATTCCGAAATTCTCACTGCGTTAAAAGGGCTTTTTGCCGTCAAGCCAGCCCTTTTCGCACCAGTAATCAGCGTCAAGCTTGTTCCAGCCTTTCTTCTGTGCAATGCGGAAAATGTTAAAGAACAAGCGCGTTTTCAAGCCGACGCGGGGTCGAGCCGCCGCCCTTTTCACCCTTGCCGCCTTAGCGCTCACCTGCCGCTTTATTGTTTCCTTGCGAGGGCTTTCTTCGTAATTGCCGCCCATTTTTATCGCAGTAATACCGTAATCGAACACCTGCGGAACGCCCAAATAAAACAGATTTTTCTTCATAAGCTTTACGGTATCGCCCACGCCCGAACCCGCCGCCGCAGCGATCACGAGCGCCGTTTTATTAAAGAAAGCCTCACGCGGGCGGTGGACGAGCCACATGAACGCAAGGTGGTCGAGGAAAGCCTTCATCGCCGACGAGCAGGACATCACGAACACGGGCGTCGCGAGTATGATAAGATCGGCTTTTTCGAGCCGTTCGATAAGCGGCGCAATCCTGTCGCGGTGGGGGCATTTTTCCTCGCCGTGCAGAATACACGATGTACAGCCGCAGCAGATATCGCCGAAATCACGAGGCAGCACGATCTCGTCAAGAGTATCGCCCTCGTCGGCAAGCTCGGCTTTAAACAGGTCGTTCAAAGCGCGGGTGTTTCCCTTGCGCGGAGTACCGATTATCGTAAGTATGTTCATATCATTTCACCGATTTTCCCGAACAAATATATAAAAATCAACCCGTTAAAATCAACCCGTTTTGCAGACGAAAACCTCAAACCCCGAAGTTCATAAAATAACAGCAAAAACGAACAGCAATTACCCTTAAACCGCGGAACGAATCCCCCCGCCTTGATAAACGTGAGCGGGCTTTAGCCCGCGCTCCCGCGGACACGCCCCCCCGAGTAGGGGGTTAGTGCTTGTCGATGTCGCGGTGAGTGATACGGACGCGGTGTCCCTTGTCTTTCAGGCGCTTACCTACCGCCTCCGCGAAGGTCACGCTTCGATGCTTGCCGCCCGTACAGCCGAAGCCTATAACGAGCTGCGATTTGCCCTCCTTCTCGTAGAGCGGCAGCATGAACTCTATTAGGTCGAACATTTTCGCAAAGACCGCCTGCGATTCGTCGAACTTCATCACGTACTCCGAGACTTCCGAATCGAGACCCGTCTTGAATTTCAGCTCGGGTATGTAGAACGGGTTCGGCAGACAACGCACGTCGAATACCATGTCGCCCTCGCCGAATACGCCGTACTTGAAGCCGAAGGAACGCACGTCGATGTTCATGTGTTCGCCTGCGTTATCCTCAAACAGCGAATACAGCCTGCTTCGGAAATCCGAAATGCTGTAAGACGATGTGTCGATATGATAATCCGCCATCGCCTTCGCCGAAACGAGCATTTCGCGCTCCATGCGTATCGCCCTTGTGACGCTGCCGCTCGCCATCTCGTCGAGAGGGTGCTTGCGGCGGGTCTCCTTGTAGCGGCTGGCGATAACGTTGTCAAAACAATCTAAGAAAAGTATCTTTACATCGACGTCGAGCTCGCGAAGCTCCTGCACCGAGTCGTGAAGCTGGAGAAAGAAGTCTCCGCCGCGCACGTCAACGACGAACGCCGCCTTTTCTATCCTGCCCGAGCGCGAACAGAGATCGACAAACTTCGGTATCAGCTCGGGAGGGATATTGTCGATACAATAGTAGCCCAGATCTTCCAATACGTTTACAGCTGTCGATTTGCCCGAACCCGACATACCCGTAACTATTACATATTTCATGCTCATGACGTGCCCCCGTTCTCCCTTGTTTTTGGGATTATTATATTTATTTTATGATTTTTACTTCACATTCCAAAAGAACACCCGTCTTCTCCTGTACGGTTTTTCGGACGTATTCAATAACTGCCATAACGTCCGCGCAGGTTGCGCCGCCCTTGTTGACGACGAATCCGCAGTGCTTCTCCGAGACCTGCGCCCCGCCGACCGTGTACCCGCGCAGACCGCTTTCCTGAATGAGCCTGCCCGCGAAATCGCCCTCGGGACGCTTGAATGTCGAGCCCGCGCTCGGGAAATTGAGCGGCTGTTTATCCTTGCGGCGGGTCATGAAATCGTCCATGCGCGCTTCGATATCGCTCTTCTCGCCGCGGGTGAGCCTCATCTCCGCGCTTACTATAATATCGTCGGAGCCGCAGAAGCGCGAATGTCTGTAACTCAGATCAAGCTCGTCAGCCCCGTAGGTGTGAAGCTTTCCTTCCCTGTCGATGACCGTCACAGAGGTAAGAACGTCCTTCATCTCGCCGCCGTATGCGCCCGCGTTCATATAAACTCCGCCGCCGATAGTCCCCGGTATTCCGTAGGCAAATTCCAGCCCCGAAAGCCCCGCCTCGAACGCCGCAAGGCAGACAAGTATCAACGGAGCCCCCGCGCCCGCACGGATAATATCGCCCTCGACGGAAATGTCGTCGAGCGGTTTGCCGATAAGCAGCACCGCCCCGCGGAAGCCCTCGTCGGCGCAGAGCATATTCGAGCCCTTGCCGAGAACGAGCGTCCTGACGCCGTATTCGCGGGCAAGCAGAACAAGCCGCGAAAGGCTTTCCACGCTGTCGGGGGTTATCATAACATCGCACGCGCCGCCTATACGGAAAGTGGTATGCCCCGCAAGCGGCTCGCCGCGTTTGACCCCGCAGCCAAGCTTTTCAGCCTCCGCCGCAAGACGTTCGGTTCCAGTCAATGTCATCAGAAGTCAGTCCTCCCTTGTTTCTTTCAGATATCAATACCCGGATGCCTTTTCTGTACAAATTTCCGTACTCTTTCCCAGTCGGCGTTGAGTATAAGCTTCTGCGGGAAACCGGTCTCCTCGATAAGTCGCAGAGCAAGCGGCGTTTTGCCGATAAACTCGCAGAAATGGCTGTCCGAATCAATCACTATCCTCACGCCGTACTTTTCGCAAAGCCTTAACACTTCTATACTATTCTCACGGGCGCCCGATTTATACATGAGCGAGCTCTCGTTTATCTCCACCAGCTTGCCATACTCCGCGAATTTCTTTATGCAAAGCTCGTAATCGAAGCGAAAATCGTTCGTTACGCAGTGACCGATCACATCGACATAGGGGTTTTCCGCGACGGTGAGATAGGCGTTGGTGCAGCTGTCAAAGTCCCTGTCCTTCATGCAGGCGTTGTGCATCGAGGCAACCACCCAATCAAGCATCCGAAGCGTTTTCTCCTCCATATCGATAGTACCGCTGCGGTCGATGATATTCACCTCCGCGCCCTGAAGCACGGTCACGCCGCATATCACCCGCGGGAGAACGTGCAGATTGCGGAAGTGCCAGAGGTGAGCCCCGTCGGGGGTGTCGGGCGAGTGATCGGTTATCGCCAGCCCCTTTAGTCCGCGCTCGGCTGCACAGAGACAGTTCTCCCGCAGCGTTGAGTAAGCGTGGTCGGAGGCAAGCGTATGCGTGTGCAGATCGGCTTCGAGTATAAGTCCCATGATCTCTCCTTAAAATTTCAATATCCGATGAAGATAAAATATTTACATCATATCCCAGCTCTTGACCTTATCGCGCTTATCCACCTGAAGACCGAGATTCGCAAGAAGCTCCTGAGCAGCGTTATAGCCCATCTTCTTCTGACGGTTGTTCATAGCGGCAACTTCGAGGATAACGGCGAGATTACGACCGGGCTTGATCGGGATAGTAAGACTCGGAACGCTTACGCCGAGGATCGTAGTGTACTCGTTGTCAACGCCCATCCTGTCATAGACCTTGGTAGAATCCCACGGCTCCAGCTCGACGATCATGTCGATCTTTTCCGTTACCTTAACGGCACCCATACCGAACAGGCGGCGCACATTTATGATGCCGATACCGCGTATTTCAAGGAAGTGGCGGATATTGTCGGGTGACGAACCCACAAGACTGATGCTCGAAACGCGGCGGATCTCAACAGCATCGTCGGCAACAAGGCGGTGTCCGCGCTTGACAAGCTCGATCGCCGTTTCCGATTTGCCAACGCCGCTCTCGCCGACGATAAGCACGCCCTCGCCGTATATTTCAATAAGCACGCCGTGACGGGTTATTCTCGGCGCAAGCTTTACGTTCAGGAAGCTTATCAGCGAAGCGATGAACGTCGTGGTGCTTTCCTTCGTGCGGGCGATGGGCACCTCGTATTTCTTTGCGATCTCCACCATTTCGGGGTAAAGCTCGTGACCGCGTGCTACTATGAACATCGGTATTTTCGTGGCAAAAAGCGCCTCGATCTTCTTATAGCGCGTCTCCTCGTCAAGGCTTGCGAGATAAGCGAATTCCATATTTCCGCAGATCTGGATACGCTCGGCGTTGAAGTATTCGTAAAAGCCCATGAGCTGCAAACCGGGACGGTTCACATCGTTGTCATCGACCAGTATCTCGGCAGGGTCTTTCGGAGAATAAACGAGTTCAAGCTCGTTCTGCTTGATGATCTCATCAATGCTGACGGTAAATATTTCAGCCATTCGATCAATTCCTTTCGTTTAATAAATTTATATATTACACCGTAACAGAGTTTAATATTTTTACAAAATCACGATCAGCCGAGAGTGATAAGTCCTTCTTTCAGCATCTCCTGTGCGGCTGAAAGAATACCGAGCTTTCCGGTAGGATAGGTTATGCCGCCTTGCAGCCACACCGCAAACGGCTCGCGGATAGGCGCGTCAGCCGAAAGCTCGATCGAAGCGCCCATCGTGAACGCGCCCGCCGCCATGATAACGCGGCTGTCGTATCCGGGCATATCCCACGCTTCGGGAGTGACGAACGAATCCACGGGCGAGCCCTTCTGTATGCCGCGGCAGAACGCCGTCAGCCGCTGTTCGTCGCCCAGGCAGATCGAAGCGATGATATCTGTCCGCTTTTCGGTACTCTTCGGAAATGTCACGAAGCCCAGCCGCTCGAACAGCGAGCAGGCAAAAACGCTCGTTTTCAGCGCCGCCGAAACCACCGTCGGGGCGAAGAAAAATCCCATGAACATCTCGCGGCTCTGTCCCAGCGTGCAGCCGACCTCCTTGCCGACGCCGATGCAAGCCAGCCTGTCCGCGCAGAGCGCCACAAGGTCTTTGCGCCCGCAGATATATCCGCCCGTCGAAGCGATGCCGCCGCCGGGGTTCTTGATGAGCGAACCGACGATCAGGTCTGCGCCGACGGCAAGCGGCTCGCGTTTTTCGACGAACTCGCCGTAGCAGTTGTCAACGATGATGATGATATCGGGATTCGCCGTCCGCGCCGCCTTTATAATCTCGCCGATAGCGTCCACCGTGAACGAGGGGCGAAGCGAGTACCCGCGGGAACGCTGTATGTAGCCGACCTTCTTGCCCGCCGCGTTCGCCTTTATTGCTTCAAGGTCGGGCAGACCGCTTTCGAGAAGCTCAACCTGCTCGTATTTAATGCCGAAATCGGTGAGCGAACCTCTGCCCTTTTCGCCGCGGATACCGATGACCTCTTCCATCGTGTCGTAGGGACTGCCTGTCAGCGAGAGCATGGTGTCGCCCGTGCGCAGAACGCCGAAAAGCGCCGTCGAAAGCGCGTGAGTCCCGTTGACGAAATTGTGCCGCACGACAGCGTCCTCGCCGCCAAAAGCCTGCGCATATACCGCGTCGAGGGTGTCTCTGCCGGGGTCGCCGTAGCCGTAGCCCGTCGTGCCCTTCATGCAGGTCTCGCTCACGCGGTTGTCGATGAAGGCTTTCAGCACCTTAGCACCGTTATACTCCTCGATCTCGCCGAGCTCCGCAAAACGTGCGGCGGCGTCCTTTTCCGCCTGCTTGGAAATTTCAAGCAACCGGGGGTCTATATCAAACATATCTGTCATTATAATTTCCTTCTAAAATTGATTTTCGTTAAATAAGCTGTCCGAAATTCATGTCGGGCATTTCAGGCACCATTCCTCCATGCCGTCCTCACAATTTCCCGTAAAAGCAAATCCTGCCGAACGGTAAAGGTGTTTTGCGACGGTATTTTCGGGAACAACGCCCGTATATATCGCGGAAACGCCGAACTTTTCTTTAAGAAAACTTATCCCCAAGGCAAGCGCTTCTCTGCCTATCCCTCTGTGCTGATGATCTTTGTCGATAAAGAATTTCCACAGAGTATAGTAGCCCTTCGCTTCGTAATAAGCCATCATTATGAAGCCCGCCGGCTCGCCGTTATCGTACACCGCGAAGGGATACGCCGTTTCGTAATAAACATAAGCCTGCGCAAGCGATTCCGCCGCCGTCGAAACAAAGCTCTTCTGATGCTCATGCACTTTAAGCGCAAGCAGAGCTTCGATATTCTCTCTCGTAACAGGTCTTAATTCCGTCATATTTATCTCCCGCAGCGGAACTCATCCTTCAGCTCAAACACCTTGTCGTGCTTTATCGCCGCAAAGCCGATCTCTTCATAATAGCTGACGCGGTGAGGACGCGCAAACAGCCGCACCTCAAAGCCGTCGTTCGTCAGCCGCTCGCCTATCCAGTAGAGAAGCCGTCTTGCGTAGAACTGTCCGCGGTACTCGGGCAAGGTCGCAACGTGCCCGATAAGCGCCTTTCGGTCGAGAATATACTGAATGGTCGCCGTCGAGCAATTCGCCGTGCCGCTGTCGTCCTTCATCAGAAAAGACTGCGATAAGCCCCGCCGCACACGGTGCGAGGTGTCGGTTATCCACAGCTCGTAGGACTGCGCCAGCGTCGGGAACGATTCGCGCAGTATCGCGAATACATCGTCAAGGCTCGGCGTTTCGTCAATATCGAGATCGGGCAGCTCTCCGCGGGGACAGAACGCGAACTCCGTCCGCAGGTCGGGCTCGTAGGCTTCGGCAAGAAGCGGCGCTATCCTCTCCGAGTAGATCGGGTCTATCTCCACCGAGCATGGGCGGTTCATCAGTATGAATTTCGCAAGCTCGTCTATCTCGTCGTCGTCAAAGGTCACTCCGCCCATGTCGGAAATTATCATCGTCGAGTTGAAGCAGGAGATCAGACCGTCCGGTTCTTCCTCTTCCCGCCGCGATACTGCGAAAAAGCGGCAGAAATCATAGCACGCGCCGTAGGACAGGAAATGCGATTTTATACGCCGCGTGTAGTGGCAGGGCTTTAGCTTATCGAACAGCGCTTTTTCGGCTGTCATTAACTGGTATATCATAGCTGTTGTATCCTCGCCGAAAGCTCCTTCGCCAGTCGGTAAACGGCTTCAAGGTCGCTCTTTTCTATCACGCACGAGGGCGAATGAAGATACCTGCACGGCAGAGAGACAGCCGCCGTCCGAACGCCGCCGCGTGAAACGTGAATCGCGCCCGCGTCGTTGCCGCCCGCCACAACGCTCTTGGTCTGACAGGGGATATTTTTCTCCGCCGCCGTATCGAACGCCATGCGGTAAAGCTCGCGGTCGTAAAGCGTGTGCCTGTCCATGAAGGAAACGACAGCACCCTTGCCCACCTCGCAGACGCGCTTTTCCGCCTTTGAGGACGGTATGTCCGCTGCGGTTGTGGTCTCTAAAACTATCGCAAATTCGGGGTCGGCAGTGTAAGCCGCCGCCTTTGCGCCCCTAAGCCCCACTTCCTCCTGCACCACAAAGCAGAAGGTCGTATCGTACTCGGGAACGTCCTCTATCATTTTGAGCATTATCGCACAGCCCGCACGGTCGTCTATCGCACGCGAGCAGTAGGTCTCGTTATTCTCGCCGAATCGCGCAAACTCCGAATCGAAGATGACCGTGTCGCCCTGTCGTACAAGCTTTTCGGCAGATTCCTTGTCGGAACAGCCGATATCTATCACAAGCGTTTTCTCATCGGGAGCGGTCTTCAATTCCTCGTCGGAAAGATTATGCACCGCCGTGCCCGCGATAACACCGGGAACGCGGTCTTTTCCCACAAACACGCGCTTTCCGTAAAGAACACGCGAATCTATCCCGCCGACAGACGAGAATTTCAGGCAGCCGTCGGAGCAGACAAACGTCACGATAAGCCCCACCTCGTCCATGTGGGCGCTGAACATCAGCCTGTGCTTCGCGGGATTCCTGCCCTTCACGCGGACGATGACGCTTCCGAGCGGGTCAACGGTGTATTCAAACTCACCCGATAATTTCGAGATGATGTAATCGCGCACCGCGCCCTCGTCGCCCGAAACGCCCGCAAGAGCGCAAAGCTCCTCCAAGTATTCATCGGTTCGCAACGGTGTCACCCCCCTCGCAGAATAAAGCTGTCAGCGCCGCCGTGTTCTCGACGTCGTTCATATCGACGGCTTCGACAGGCGTGTGCATATATTTTATCGGTATCGAAACGGTGCAGGAGGGTATGCCGCCCTTTGTCACGGCGATGGCGTCCGCGTCGGTGCCGGTTCCCCCGCCCATGACCTCTGTCTGATACGGCAGACCCGCGTTTTCGGCGGTCTTTGTCAGCGCGTTCGTCAGTTCTCTCGAAAGCACGGGAGAAACGCCTATCGCCGCGCCCCCGCCTATCGCGCAGTATTCGTCGTCCGATTCGCCGTGAACTCTGCCGAAGGTAACGTCAAAGATAAGCGCAAGATCGGCATTACTCTTGAACGCGCCCGGCTTCGCACCGCGTGAACCGAGCTCCTCGCCGCTTGAAAACAGCACCTCGATATTGTAAGCCGTCTCCTTGCCGACAAGCTTTTCCAAAGCAAGCAGAACAGCCATAACGCAGGCGCGGTCGTCAAGCGCCTTCGCCGTCACAAGAGAACCCATTTCAAGCGGACGGTTCTCGATAAGCACCATGTCGCCCTGCGAGATAAGCTCCTTTGCCTTCTTGCCGAGCCCCGTGTCGATAAACAGGTCGTCGAGCTTCGCCGCTTTCGAGCTGTCCGTCTGCAAATGCGGCGGAACGCTCGTCAACACGCCGTAATACTTCGACGTAGTTTTGCCGTCGTTATGGAATATCGTTACGCGGGAGGCGGGCAGAACGCGCACGTCTATCCCGCCGCACTTGCCGACTTTGAGAAAACCGCTCTCGTCGATATGGGTGACGATCATCGCTATCTCGTCGATGTGGGCGTTCAGCAGAAGCGTTTTTCTTTCGGGACGATGCTCCCCGACCTTGCAGAGAACGTTCCCGCAGCCGTCTGTCTCAGCCTTGCCGAACTTTTCAAGAAGCCCCGCGCAGACCGTCGCTATGTTCTGCGGCACGGTATAGGCGTTCTGCGTGCAGAGCATTTCAAGAAGCTCCGTTCGGGTAACGCCGAATATATTACTCATGATATATCATTCCCCTCAAAGCTCGGTGACAAGGCGCTTGAAGTGCTTGCCGCGCTCTTCAAAATTATTGTAAAGGTCAAAGCTTGCACTGGCGGGCGAGAGCGAAACGATATCCCCCGCGTTGGCAAGGCGATGAGCCTCCGAAACAGCCTCTTCGAGCGTCTTCACGCGGACTATCTTCAAG
>JAILFF010000335.1 GCA_024697705.1 Ruminococcus sp. | reverse complement strand
TGACCTGGCAAGAGGTATTGCAAAAGAGGGCGTCTCGTTCATGAAAGATATCCTCGATGTTGACCGCGACGACAGGTCTGACATCACCGAAGCTCTTGAAGTTGCCGATAAAGACAGAGATGGCAACGGAATTCAGGATAGATACGAACAGGCAGACGAGGAGCGCGAGCAGAAGGCATCACAGGACTTCGACAGCCTGCTTGACGACATCGGCGATGGAATGGACGAAGTTCTTCCGTTCAGCGAAGACTGATAATAAGATTCTTCCGGGGAGTTTGTTCAGCTCCCCGGAGGGATTATGTTTGGAACTAAAATAATTTAAAATAATTTATTTTGGATCCAACGGGAAAGGAGGAAACAATGAGCTATTATAAAGTTCGAAAAATAACCATTGAGGGACAAGGCATGAAAGTTGAAGCAGCGGACTCGTCTATCGAACCGTCCCACTGGGTCACCGGAACCTACGGATCCGAAGATATGTGCCTGGTAGATAAATTAAGGAACTTCGGCAAGAGCGTCTTATCGGGAGACTTCCACCTCCAGCCCGGCGGAGTATTGATAGGAAACAATGCCGGCATCGACTATGAGCTCGAATTTGGCGACATAGAAAAAAAATTCGCAGAAGCGGTAGAGCACGACGACGTATCAGACTTTGAAAAAGATCTGAAATATAAACTCGGAATGACAGCCGCCAGGAACCACATCCTCTCAGGCGAGATATTCGTCCCCATGGCACTCGGTAAGAAACCGGATATGGCAGAAGCAATACGTCATATAAAAAGACATGCGCAGGAAGCAGCGATCGAGTACGAAGACGCTCAGCTTGAATTCGAAGCAGCGAACAAAGCATATGTCAACTCCGCGATCCGCCTTGACGCTGTGATCAAGCGCCCCGGGAAAACTCCGTCAGCCTGCGCAGACTTCGACCTGCTCGCAACAGACGAGGGGAAAACGCTCATAGCAAAAAGAGAATTCTATGACAATCACGGCACGCTCTACGGAGCAGATAAAGCCCTCGACATATCCGGCAGATATGAATCAGGCGATGCATTTGACGTTATATACCGAAGCGATACATACATGGCCTACCCGGATGAATACACACAGGGCATAAAAGACCTGATATCAGCACTCGAAGAAACGTCTAAAAAGGCATACGCGACAGGAAAAGGATACGACAAGATATGTCCGGAGATCCAGGAAATGATCGAAGATATTTCGGCGATAACCAAAGACCACGGCATCGATACCGCAGATGAGATAAACATTGATGAAGATGATATCAATCTGTAAAAACCGGAAACATAATAGGACTAACTAAATACAGGAGAAAATGCTTACCCAAGCATTAATTTAAAAATGGATCAAACATACAACAATAATATCATGGACCTCGCTAAGGCTATAGGTATTACCGAAGAAACTGACGTTACCAGACTTCTGACTCGTTGCAGTTTTGACAGCAACGGCTATTTGGTAAGGCTTACGCTTAACGGGTTTGATATCACAGGCGACATAGATATAAGCAAATACACAAAACACCTCTCGTCTCTTGATGTTCGAAACAACCCGGAATTAGGGAGTATAAAGATCAGCGCGTTCAGCCCATTAGCTTACGCCATAAACCATGATTTTAAATCAAGCTGTTTTGAAACATTAAAAACAGACGATCAGCAGGCAATAGCAATTTCAGGCATGGACCACGACAGTAACGAAAGCCCGTTTATAGGATATTTTTCCAATTCGGTCAATGAAACCAGGGAAGAAGTAAACGCGAGGCCGTTTAATACTGTGGATTCGCTCGAAAAAAATATCGAAAACATTTCCGAACAGGATCTGACGGCAGACTTAAATGCCATAAAAGAAGAACTCAAAACAGAAAAGAACATGCTTTACGCAGCCCTAAGCGGAGAATATTTTACCCGCAGGCTGCAAAACAATCTGGATCGCACCGAGATCGGATTTATGAATAAGGGACTCGCTCCATTAAGAGCGCTGGCACAAAGATTCGAAAACGCATCATTTATAGAAGACCAGATATGGCAAATAAGAAACGAAATAAAGCCTAATGCCACAATCACCGAGATAAGCTCCTTATGCAAAGATAAAGCCGACAGCTTTTGGAAAAAAGAGGTCGGCGGATACGATCTTGCCCCGCAGCTGCAACCAGATGTCGATAAGATAAAAATGAATACCCGGAATTTAGGAGAAGAAGGCGCCAAAACCCTGAAAGGGTTGAAAAACAATAATGAGTCGATCAACGCCTATTATGCGATAAGGGATAATTATATATCGGGAGCCAAATATGGGAAAAGCAATTTAAGGCTTTCCATCAGCCGGTATGCAGCCTTATCCGACGAACTGCAAAAAAACATCGAAAAAACAAACAACGACATAAGGATAATAGAAGATGAAATGATTTTGAGGCAGGAAATAAAAAAAAATAACCTAACACCGCAGATAATCGAAAAACCTGAAGAAGAAAAACCCCAGACAATATCCGACAATACCGAAATCGAAAACGATGAATATGATTTCGACATTGTAGATGACGATTAAAATAACAGAAACCGAGAAATACCTATTTACCGTCACGCACATCGCGTGGCGGTATTTTTTTTGTGCAACAAATTTTTCAAAAAAAACATAAATCTCAATTTGTTACAAAACAAAATAAATTTAAATTTAGACGAGCACATTTGTAACCAAAATAATATCACACAGAAGGAACAATCTTATGAAGAAATTACTCTCAATCGCGATGGCGATAGTTATCGCAATAACCGCAACAGTAGTCGCAGCACCCGAAACCAAGGCAAGCGCAACCGAATGCTATGACAATACAGTAATATGCAGCACCACGTCCTGCCCAAGATGCAGAAAAACCGCAAGCTGCAATTACGTAGAATGTGTTTATATAGATGATACCACGCACTGGTCAATCAGCAGAGGATTTTATTGGAATGTTATTTGCATGACATTCGGAAGATCTGTAACCTGTAGTAATTGTGGCTACCATAGCTATGATGGCACCAAACACCGTACGGTAATCGATTGGGTATACGCTCCAATAGGCGACGATTCCTGGAGCGGCGGCGGCAACGGAGGTGGCGGAATCCGCGGTTAAAAAACGATAAACATAATACAATTAACAAAACATAGGAGGAAAAGACCTGTAATAACTACAGGTCTTTACTTTATACAATGAACAACATTTATACAAACGTGATCACGGAACTCGCAGAAACCGTTGGTTTAAAAGACTGCGTAAACATCTCTCGCCTGCTTAACCGATGCGGCTTTGACAGGTGTGGATTTCTGCGCAGATTAAGTCTAAATGGATTCGGCATAAAAGGGCGCATAGATATAAGCAAATTTACAAAACACTTATCAGCGCTCGACATCCGCAATAACCCGGAACTGACCGGACTGACAATAGACGGTTCAAGCCCGTTAGCAGATGCGATAAGAACAGGTGTGGACCTCTATGATTTTGAGATCATACAGACAAACGAGGGACATATGGTTTTCTTATCAGAATCAGAGAGCAACCGGCATAAGCCCCCGTTTATCGAATGCTGCGAAACCTCATGTAATATAGAAAAACAGCCCGAAACATACTCGAACATCGATACGATCAACGGATGTATCAAAGATATATCGATATTCGAACTAAAAACAGACCTGGCCGCGATCAAAGAAGAATTAAGAATGGAAAACGACATGTTAAGATCAGCCCTTGTCGGGAAATATCTTACTCATCGGATCCAGGACAATTTGGACCGAACCGAGATCGGGTTTATGAACAAGGGGCTGGTTCAATTAAAGGCGTTGGCAAAAAGATTTGAATCCAGAGAACTCGTTAAAAAGCTCACGCGGCAGACTCGCGACGAGCTAAAAGGCGAAACAGACGACGGAAAAATAAGATTATTATGCAGAAATAAGGCCGATGAATTCTGGCACGAAAACATTGAAGGGAAACAGCTCGTCTCACAGCTTATATCAAATATCAACGACATGAAAATAAATGCCAAAAATTTTGGCAAAGACGGAGCCAAACTGATAAAAAAAACACTTGACGATAATCCCGAGAAATTCATTGAAGCATATCATGTAACAAGAGACAGTTATATACTCGATACAGCTTGCGGAACGTTAAGACCCAGCATAAAGACATACACAGAACTCGAGCAGGACTATA
>JAILFF010000230.1 GCA_024697705.1 Ruminococcus sp. | reverse complement strand
CGGTCTGTTCGCACAGCACTTTCTTTACGGTGGGGCAGAGCGCAATCTTTTGGTGAAAATCGCTTCGCTCTTTCGCCAAATAAAATCGGCAATTTCTTTGTTTCTGTACTGTTTAGCAGATTTTATAATCCTGCTTGTTTTGTACGTTCTTGCTGAAATTGCCGATTTTATATTTTAGCCGTTCAACTTGCTTTCTCCGCTTTGATTCGCGTAAATCCCATGTTTTACTGGGGGAAACCCTTCTGAAGAAGGGTTATCCCCCAGACCCCCTTCCTAAGACTTTTGGTATTGCCTTCACTTTGTGCTGTCTTTGGTTTGCCTAAATGCTCATTTATAGTTAAATAACAGACAGCCTCCGGTGACGGGGGCTGTTTTTATGTATATCGGCTTCCGTTCCCGCATAAATATGTCATTAAGGAGGGATGCCAACATGAACAACGAAACACCCGGCAGACACAGCATAGTTATGCAGGACTGCACAAACCTGAGCATCAGCGGAGTTACCGACGCCGACAGCTTCGATGAGAACCGCATACAGCTCTTTACAGAATGTGGTGAAATGGCTGTCATCGGCGAAAACCTGCACGTTAACGAAATGAACGTCGATACCGGAAGACTTACCGTCGAGGGTACCGTGACCGCAATAATCTACGGCGACCGCGCTCACCGAAAACGCCCGAGCTTTCTTGCGCGGCTGCTGAGGTGAGCCGTGACTCCCATGCAGCTCGGTACCGCCGCCGAGCTTGATATCCTGCGCGACTCCGTTATAGCGGGCGTGCTGGCGGGTATCGTCTACGATGTGTTCCGCGTGATCCGCCATACCCTAAGATTCGCCGCCGTTCGATTTGTCTGCGACCTGTTTTACGCACTTTTGTTCGGAGCGGCGTTCTTCGTTTTCTCCCTCGACGAAACAAATTATTACCGCGGATTTATCCTGTTCGGCATGATCGCGGGCGCCGTGATGTGGTGCTTCACCGTGGGAAGGCTGCTCTCCGCCGCCGCCGTGAGGCTGATTGCCTGTGTGATGAAAATTATGGCATTTTTGGCAAAGCCTTTCGTTGTCATATTCAATAAATCGACTTCTTTTGCAAGACAGATGATTGTTAAAATTCAACCAAAATCCGAAATGGAGAAAAAATTTTTGAAAAGCTCTTGAAAGTTTCGCCATTAAACGTTATAATATAATGAAAGGCTGTTGATAGCGCTCCGGAGAAATCGCGCCCGCGAAAATTCGCGCCTCAGCCATTGTGTAAAAAACGGAAATCGTAAAAAACAGAATACGGAAGACGAAACGTCAGGGAGTGACAGGCTATGAACGAAAAGAGAAAAAGCTCGGCAGCCGCAGCGGCAAGACGCGCCCGAAGGGAAGAAAAAAGCGTGCTTTTCAAGCCCGTGGTATGGTTCGCAGGCGTGTGCCTTGTTATTTATTCGCTGTTTACGATCGTTTCACAGCAGGTGCAGATCGTTCAGCTGAGACAGGAACGTGAGGAGATAAGCGCCCACATGACCGAGGCTCGCCGCCTTAACGACGAGTACACAAGACTGCTCGCATCGGATAACGAGTCGGAATATATGGAAAAGATCGCTATCGAAAAACTGGGCTACGCTTATCCGGACGAAAGACGCTTTTATGTCGTTGAGACACACTGACTTGTCAGATGGTCGGTTCGGCGGCAGGATAGTATACATTTAATATGAGGAGAAAGTAAAAGGAATATGCAGCTTGAAGTAGGAAAGATCTATGAAGGTACGGTAACGGGTATCACGAAGTTTGGCGCTTTTGTCGAGCTTGAAAAAGGCACTACCGGTATGGTACATATTTCAGAGGTCGCAAACACTTATGTAAACGACATCAACGAACACATCACGCAGGGACAGCAGGTAAAGGTAAAGGTGCTTTCGCTGGGCGACGGCGGCAAGATAAGCCTTTCGATAAAAAAAGCACAGCCCGCACCCGAAAGACCCGATAGGGGCGACAGAAAGCCCTTTAACGGCAGCAGACCTCAGGGCGGCGGAAGACCCGGCGGCAGACCGCAGGGCGGCGACAACAGACAGGGCGGCTTCGGCGGCGAGAAAAGACCCCGCAGACCCATGTCCGAAAGACCCGCGCCCGTTGATTTCGCCAAGAATCCCCCTCCCGAGTTCGAGGTAAGGACAAGCTCGGAGGACGCGAATTTCGAGGACATGATGGCACGCTTCAAGGCGACGAGCGAGGAAAGGATCTCCGATCTCAAGCACGTTACCGAGAACAAGCGCAGAGGTTCATCGCGCAGAAAATGATACAAAATACAAAACAGGGCTGCCCGACTGCGGCAGCCCTTTATTCATATCAATTCATAAGTCATAAGGCAATAGGGAAGGCGGGGGATAAATAATGCTCGGTAAGCTTTTCGGGAAGAAACGCGGCGCGAAGGATACGGACAAGCTCATCGAAGGCTTGAAATGCCGTAAGATCAGCTATGTCGATGTTGACTTTGACGAGCTGAAAAGCGGCATGGCGGCTTCGGCAGAGTATATCCTGAAGCTCACCCCCGTGAATTATTACGCCGTCAAGAACGAGTACGTTCTGGCGCTTATCTACTCCGACGAGGGGCTGAACGAGAATTATGTTCGGTTCAAGCGCATTTCCTTCGAGAAGCAGACAGGCGTTACGGAGCTTTTCCCTCTTGACGGTGAAACGGCTTCAAAGGCGCTTGCTAAGGTCGGCGTTATCGTAAAATATGACCCCGAAAGGAAAGATTGACAAAAAATGCTAAAGCTGTTCGGCTATCTGAAAAATTATAAAAAACAAGCAATACTTGGTCCTCTCGGCAAGCTGCTTGAAGCGATCTTCGAGCTTATCGTGCCGATCATCATAAAACGTATGATCGACATAGGCATACCCGCGGGGGATAAGTCCTATATCATGAAAATGGGCTGTCTGCTCGTGCTGATGGGCGTGCTGGGTCTCGCTTCGTCGCTGACCGCACAGTATTTCGCGGCAAAGGCGGCGGTCGGCTTCGGCACCGAGCTTCGCACGGCGCTGTTTAAGCATATCAACACGCTCTCTCACTCCGAGATCGACGCGGCAGGCAGCGCTACCCTCGTCACCCGCATGACCGTAGATATCAACGCCGCGCAGACGGGCGTGAATATGCTGCTGCGGCTTTTCCTGCGTGCGCCGTTCATCGTGATTGGCGCGGTCATTGCGGCGCTTACTATCTCGGTGAAGCTCACGCTCATATTCCTCGTTTTCACGCCCGTGATGTGGGCGGTGATCTACACTGTCACCAAAAAGACCGTACCCATGTACAAGGGCATACAGAAAAAGCTCGATAATACCACGCTCATCACGGGCGAAAATATCTCGGGCGTGAGGGTGATACGCGCTTTCTCGCGGCAGCGGGACGAACGCGAACGCTTCTCGGGTTCGCTTGACGAGCTTAACGGCTTGCAGCTGAAAGCGGGGCGGGCTTCGGCTGTCATGTCCCCTGCGACATACATCTTGGTAAATCTTGCTATAATGTTGATAATCTTTTTTGGCGCGAAAATGGTGCGCTCGGGCGAGCTGATGACAGGCGATATCGTTGCGCTTATCAGCCTTATGACGCAGGTGCTTCTTTCGCTGATACGTCTTGCGGAGCTTATACTTTCGCTGACGAAAGCGCAGGCAAGCTCTCTGCGCATACTTGAAGTATTTGCCATGAAGCCCTCCGTTACGGAAGGCAGCGACGAACTGACGTTTGACGAAAACGCTCCCGCCGTGGAGTTTAAGAACGTCAGCTTTCGCTATGTGGATTCCGAGCGCTGCGCCCTCGAAAACATCAGCTTTGCGGCGAATCGCGGCGAGACCGTCGGCATTATCGGCGGTACGGGCTGCGGTAAGTCTACGCTTATCAATCTTATCCCGCGCTTTTACGACGTAAGCGGCGGCGAGGTGCTTGTGGGCGGCAGGAACGTCCGCGAGTGTACCCACGAAAGCCTGCGCGGGAAGATCGGCATCGTGCCGCAGAAGGCGGTGCTGTTCAAAGGCACCGTCCGCGACAACATGAAATGGCGCTGCCCCGACGCTAACGATATCCGCATAAAAAGAGCCCTCGCCGTGGCGCAGGCGGATTTCGTTTTCGACAAGGACGGCGGGCTTGATCTCGTTATCGAGCAGGGCGGCAAAAATCTTTCGGGCGGTCAGCGGCAGCGGCTGACGATAGCGCGGGCGCTTGTCGGCAGACCCGATATCCTTATCCTTGACGATTCGGCTTCGGCGCTCGACCTTGCAACCGATGCGAATTTACGCAAAGCCATTGCCGCCAACACGGAGGGCATGACGGTGTTCATCGTGTCGCAGAGGGTCTCCTCGATTCGCGGCGCGGATAAGATAATCGTGCTTGACGACGGACATATCGCGGACATCGGCACTCATTCGGAGCTGCTTGAAGGCTGCGGCGTTTACCGCGAGATATGCCGTTCTCAGCTTGACAAGGAGGTGCGCGGCAATGTCTGACAAAAGCAGCACCCTTCGCGGGCTGATGAAGTATTTCAAGCCCTGCCGCGGACAGCTTGCGGCGGCGCTGATCTTTGCGGCGGTAAACGTCGCGGCTACCCTTTACGCGCCGATACTCACGGGTCGGGCTGTCGATATGATCGCCGATATGATAAAGAACGGCGGCACCGCCGACGGGCTTATGCAGGTGCTTGCGGCGTTCGCGGTGACGGTGCTTATAACAGCCGTTTCGCAGTACGTCATGCAGCTGTGTCTCAATAAAGTGACGTTCGGGGCGCTCAGAGACCTGCGCCGCGACGCTTTCGATAATCTCAGCCGCCTGCCGCTTTCGTACATCGACTCGCACGCGAAGGGCGACCTGATAAGCCGTCTTATCTCGGACGTTGAGCAGATCTCCGACGGTCTGATACTGGGCTTTGCGCAGCTCTTCACGGGCGTTGTTACGATAATCGGAACACTTGTTTTCATGCTGACGATAAACGTAAAGATCGCGCTTATCGTCGTATTTCTCACGCCGCTTTCGCTTTTCGTTGCGCGGTATATCTCGAAGAACACGTTCAGATTCTTCCGCGAGCTGACCTCCGTGCGCGGCGACCTTACCGCTTATGTCGAGGAAATGACGGGCAATCAGAAGCTCGTCAAGGCATTCGCGCACGAACAGACGGCGGAGGACGAATTCGCGGTGCTCAATTCAAAGCTGCAAAATACAAGCGTTCGGGCTATCTTCTTTTCCTCGCTGACGAACCCTTCCACGCGCTTCGTGAACGGGCTTGTGTATGCGGCGGTGGGCATCGTCGGAGCGCTTTCGGTCATCGGCGGCGGCTTTTCGGTCGGACAGCTTTCGTGCTTTCTGACCTACGCCAACCAGTACACCAAGCCTTTTAACGAGATTTCGGGCGTTATAACCGAATTGCAGGGCGCGTTAGCCTGCGCGAAGCGGGTGCTCGATCTCATAGGCGAAACGCCCGAATCCGACGACAGCAATTGTGCGGAGATAACTCACGCCGACGGCACTCTCACGGCGGAACACGTTTGTTTCTCATATAATAAAGATGTGCCGCTTATCGAGGACTTTAATTTGCGCGTCAAGCCCGGTCAGCGAATCGCGATAGTGGGACCCACGGGCTGCGGCAAGACGACGTTCATCAACCTGCTCATGCGCTTCTACGACGTTGACAGCGGGCGGATAATGCTCTGCGGTCACGAGCTGACAAAGACAAAGCGCGATTCGGTGCGCGGCGTTTACGGAATGGTCTTGCAGGAAACGTGGCTGAAAACAGGCACCGTGCGGGAGAACATCGCCTACGGCAAGCCCGACGCGACTCTCGAAGAAATAACCAACGCGGCAAAGCGGGCGCACTGCGACAGCTTTATCAGAAAGCTCGAAAACGGCTACGACTCGGTTCTCGGCGAAGACGGAGGTATGCTCTCGGCGGGGCAAAAGCAGCTGTTATGTATAGCAAGAGTAATGCTTTCTCTGCCGCCGATGCTGATACTCGACGAGGCGACAAGCTCGATAGACACGCGCACGGAGATACTCATTCAGGAGGCGTTCGCGGAGATGATGCGCGGGCGGACGAGCTTCATCATAGCGCACCGCCTTTCGACGATAAAGAGCGCCGACCGTATACTCGTCATGAACAGCGGCAAAATAATCGAGCAGGGCACACACGCCGAGCTTATGAACAAAAACGGCTTTTACGCGGGGCTTTACAATTCGCAGTACGACAACGGCTAATAAAAAGTGAATAGTGAATAGTGTATAGTGAATAGTTAAGGAGCGCCTTCGGCGCGTTATTGCGGACGCTTCGCTCCGCT
Organism: Ruminococcus sp.; assembly: GCA_024697705.1. Lineage (GTDB taxonomy): Bacteria > Bacillota > Clostridia > Oscillospirales > Ruminococcaceae > YE71. Next base: position 15,222 of record JAILFF010000230.1, on the reverse strand, counting down.
TATTATTTGCTATTCAAATTGATCAATTAAACGCTGAGCGAAGCATCCGCAACATCGCCGAAGGCGATACCACAACTATTCACTATTCACTATTAACTTTTTTCAAATTTGGAGGGATAAAAATATGTTAGGTATAGTAGCCGAGGGCGGCGCGAGCAGGACGGTATATTCGGCGGGCGTTATGGACACGCTTTTGAAACACGGCATTGTCGCCGATTATTTTCTCGGGGTGTCGGCGGGGATAGCTTTCGGGGCTTCCTACTGCTCGATGCAGCCCGAGCGAAACCGCCTGCTTATCCGCGATTATTTCTGCACGCCCGAATATTTCGGCACAAAGCATCTTCTGAACCCCGCCAACAGGAGTTATTATAATCTTGATTATGTTTTCGGAAAGGTGCCGAACGAGCTGCTTTTCTTCGATTTTGAAGCGCTTCGGAACAATCCCGCGAAGAAGCTCGCGTGTGTTACCGACCTGGAGACCGCCGAGCCCGTCTACATGGAGCTTGACCCCGACGACCGCGATTTCAAGGTGCTTCGGGCGAGCTGCGCTCTGCCGCTGCTTTTCCCACCGATAGAAATAAACGGCAGGAAATATATGGACGGCGGCGTTGCGGAGTCGATACCGTTCAAAAAGGCGCTTGCCGACGGCTGCGACAAGCTTATTGTGATACTCACCCGCGAGAGGGGCTATGTCAAGCTCGACGAGCCGACGAAGAAGCTGCTTGCCGCGGCGTACAGGAAGTATCCCGAGTTCTGCCGTTTGCTGGAAACGCGAGCCGAGCGGTATAACGAGAGCCTGCGGGAGCTTGAAGAGCTTCGGCAGAGCGGGCGGGTGTTTGTGTACAGTCCGCAGAAGAATGTGTTGGTAAGCCGTACGGAGAACGACCGCAGGAAGATAATGCGGTTATATGAGTACGGTGTAAGACACGCCGAGTGGTCGTTAGAGAGCCTAAAAAGATACATAAACAAGTAGTCGTAGAAAAAAACAAAAGTCTTAGGAAGTTAAAAAAATACGCAAAGCAAGGGCGATCCAAAAGTCTTAGGAAGGGGGTCTGGGGGAGAACCCTTCTTCAGAAGGGTTTCCCCCAGAGACTGAGCGGTTAAAACATCATATCGAAGAAAGAAAGCCGTAAAGTCCAAAGATAAAATCGGCAATTTCATAAAAAAGCTCACAAAAACAAGCAAGGCGATAAATCAGCAATATTGAGCGGAAACAAGCAAATTGCCGATTTTATATTTACGAAAGAGCGAAGCGATTTTCGCAAATGAATATCGCGAAGGTTAATAATATCATCACGGTGAAGAGATAGCACGGGCATACACGCAGGTGCGCCCGTACAATATGATTTTGAACAGTTTGGATTGCGAAGAAAAGCGGCGGGAGCAATGGAACGAACAAGTTCGTGCAGCTGCCTTACAAATAATTGCATTGCGATACAGCCGCCAAATAAAAACAGTCATAAATCGAACGAAAATATGCAGAAAGGAACGAACATAAATGAACATAGCACAGATAGCCGCCGAAGGCTCCGCCAAAAGCTTTATGATATACCACGAGAACCCCGCCGCGCTGTCGGTGGGGGAGTGCGCTCCGCACAGCTACTTTATCCCGTTTGCGAAAAGCGCCGACCCCTTCGCCGAAAGAACGAGTTCGGAGCGCTTCGAGCTGCTTAACGGCGAGTGGGAGTTTTACTATACCGACAGCATTATCGACCTGCCCGACGACTTTCCCGAGCTGCTTTTTCCCGCGAAGATACCCGTTCCCTCGAACTGGCAGCTGCACGGCTATGACAGACCGCAGTATACCAATGTGAATTATCCTATTCCGTTTGACCCGCCGTTCGTTCCCGATGATATCCCCGTCGGGGTGTACCGCCGCGCCTATAACTACACGCCCGACGGTCTGCGGCGCGTTCTCTGCTTCGAGGGCGCGGACAGCTGCCTTTATCTCTACGTGAACGGCGTGTTCGCGGGGTATTCGCAGGTGTCGCACCATACCTACGAATTTGATGTCACCGAGTTTCTGCGCGAGGGCGAAAATACCGTCACCGCCGCCGTGCTGAAATGGTGCGACGGAACTTACCTCGAAGACCAGGACAAGTTCCGCCTTTCGGGTATCTTCCGCGATGTGTATATGCTCTCCCGCCCCGAAAACAGCCTTGCCGACTACCGCGTGACCGCCGTTCCCGACAAGAGCCGCAAAAACGGTCTGCTGACGGTCTCAGTGAAAGGCGCGGCGGCTAAGATACGCCTTTTTGACGGCGAAAATCTTATCTGCGAGGGCGAAGCCGCGGAGGGTAAGCCTTTCACCCGCAAGGTGGAAAACGTTAAGCTGTGGTCTGCCGAAACGCCTTACCTTTACAAGCTCGTTATCGAAACGGACGGCGAGCTTATCGGCGAAATGGTCGGTTTCAGAAAAGTGTACGTCAAAAACGGCGTTTTGAAGCTCAACGGACGGCATATCAGGCTTTTCGGCGTGAACCGCCACGACAGCTACCCCGACACGGGCTACTACGCCGACGAGGAAAAAATGCGCCGCGACCTCGAACTGATGAAGCGCCATAACATCAACGCCGTCAGGACCTCGCACTACCCCAACGCGCCCGAATTTTACCGCCTTTGCGACGAATACGGGCTGTACGTCATCGACGAAGCCGACATCGAATCGCACGGCTGCGTGACCGTGTGGAACGACCTCAAATGGACTAAGGGCTATAACGGCATCGCACTTTTGGCTTCGGACAAGCGCTTCCGTGAGGCGATACTTTCCCGCACGCGGCTGCTCGTCACCCGCGATATCAACCGCCCGTGCGTTATCTTCTGGTCGCTCGGCAACGAATCGGGCTACGGCGAGAATTTCCGCGACGCGGCGCTGCTTGTCAAGTCGCTTGACGACACGCGGCTCGTCCACTACGAAAGCACTCACCGCCTTGACGACACGCCCGACGATGTGCTCGACGTTGTTTCCGAGATGTACACCTCGCCCGACGATATTCGCAAATTCCTCGCCCGCGACGATGAAACGCGCCCGTTCCTGCTCTGCGAATACTGCCATGCGATGGGCAACGGTCCCGGCGATCTCGGCGATTACACCGAGCTTTTCTTAACGAGCGACCGTCTGTGCGGCGGGCTTGTCTGGGAATGGGCAGACCACGCGATAATTCTCGGCAAGACGGCTGACGGTAAGGTGAAATACGGCTACGGCGGCGACGGCATGAACGTAGTTCATGCCATGAACTTCACGGGTGAGCTTCACAACGACGGCAATTTCTGCATGGACGCGCTCTGCTACCCCGACCGCACGCCGCACACGGGGCTTATGGAGGTCAAGCAGGCGTACCGTCCGGTGCGGGTGACACGCGGTTCGCAGCCCGACCGCTTTATCTTCACGAATCTGCTGTCCTTCACCGACCCCGGAGAGCGCCTTCTGTGCGATTATCGGGTGAGCGCCGCGGGCGAGCTCGTGTGCGGCGGGAGCATCAGCTTTTCGATACCGCCGCTCGGCAGCACCGAGATATCTGTTCCCCGCATTTCGGAGATGCCCGCGGGGGCATACATACGTTTTTCGTTTACCGAGCGCTCGCATGATGAAGAGGTCTGCTTCGAGCAGATAAAGCTTTCCGACGAGGAGCCGCCCGCATTGTCGGAGCCGTTCGACGAAGCGCCCGGGCTCGTACGGTCGCCGCTTGAATTTATCGTGGCAGTCGGCGATAAGCGTTTGATATTCGACCGCCACAAAGCCATGTTCACCGAGCTTTCGGAAAACGGCAGAAATATCCTTGCAAAGCCTGCGGAGTTCAACTTCTTCCGCGCCCCCACCGACAACGACGTTATGAAGGGCGAATGGTATCAGCTCTACATGAACGCCCCGGTCGTAAAGGTCTACGAAACGTCGGCGGAGAGCGAGGGCGGCTGCGTTGTCATCAGGTCGAAGCAGTCGTTCGGAAGGAGCATACACACGCCGTTTGCTCGGGTAGAAGCTAAGTATGTCATCGACGGCAGCGGGGAGATCGACGTAACGGCGCATATCGTCACGGACGAAAAGGTATCGCTGCTGCCGCGTTTCGGGCTGAGATTTTTCCTGCCGAGAGATTTTGACGCCGCGGAATGGCTGGGGTACGGTCCCGGCGAGAGCTATATTGACAAGCGGCTTGCTTCGTGGTACGGCAGATTTTCGGCGAAGGTCGGCGAGATGCACGAGGACTACATTCGTCCGCAGGAGAACGGCTCGCATTACGGCTGCACGGAGCTGACCGTTTCGGACGGCGGCGCTGTGCTGCGGATCTCGGGTCGGGAGGGATTTTCGTTCAGCCTGTCGGAGTACACGCAGGAGGAGCTTGCCGGGAAGAAGCACAATTTCGAGCTTGAAAAGTGCGGGCTCACAGTGCTTTGTGCGGATTTCGCGATGGCGGGTGTAGGCTCGGCGGCGTGCGGACCGCAGCTTGCGGAAGCGTACAGGATACCCTCGGGCGGAGAGGGATTCACAGGGCATTACAGGATATCGCTCGAATAAAAACAAAAGGCTTTGCGGAAAAACACGCAAAGCCTTTTTTTTGCGAAATATCGTCTGTCTGAACTTGTTAAGTCCTGCTCTTCTCGCAAAAAAATCGGCATTTCATTGTTTCCGTACTGTCTTGCAGAGCTTTTCGCCTGCGGGTTTTGGTACGTAATTCTTGAAATTGCCGATTTGATTTTTGAGCCGATCAATTTCTCGCTGTTTTCATGAGACTTTAACCGCTCGGTCTTTGGGGGAAATCCTTCCCGAGACTTTTGATTTTTGCTCTTGCTTTGCTTGTATCAGTCTATCGCAGCAAAAGCCTGTTTGATATCTTCTATGATATCATCAATATTTTCAAGCCCTACCGAAAGCCTTACAAGTCCCTGTCCGATGCCGGCCGCTTCAAGCTGCTCGTCCGTCAGCTGACGATGCGTCGTGCTCGCAGGATGCAGTATGCACGAACGAATGTCCGCTACATGGACTTCGTTCGATACCAGCTTAAGCGCGTTGATGAACTTCATAGCCGTGTCTCTTCCGCCCTTTATCGTGAACGAAATTACCGCGCAGGTGCCCTTCAGATATTTCTTGAAAAGCGCGTGGTCGCTGTCGCTTTCGAGCGCGGGGAACTTTATCGACTCGACGTGCGGGTCGTTTTTAAGGAAGTTCGCTACCGCAAGTCCGTTGTCGTTGTACTGTCTCATGCGGACAGGCAGCGTTTCAAGACCCAGATTCAGCAGGAACGCCGAGTGCGCCGCGGGATATACGCCGAAATCGCGCATGAGGTTCATTCTCGCGCGGATTATGTACGCCATGTTGCCGTAGGTCTTCGTGTACGAAATGCCGTGATAGCTCTCGTCGGGCTCGGAAAGCTCGGGATAATTGCCGTTGTCCCAGTTGAACTTGCCGCTGTCAACGATAACGCCGCCGCCCTGTACCGCATGACCGTCCATGTATTTCGTGGTCGAGTGAACAACGATATCCGCGCCGAATTCGATAGGCTTGCAGAAGATCGGCGTGGCAAACGTGTTGTCAACGATAAGCGGAACATTGTGCTTGTGCGCCAGGTTCGCAATGCGCTCGATATCAAGAACGGTCATTGCGGGATTGGCGAGCGTTTCGCCGAAAACGAGCCTGATACGATCGTTTTCCGCAAATACCTTGTCGAATTCCTCTTCGGTAGTGTCCTTGCCGATGAAGATGGTCTCGATGCCGAGACGCTTGAACGTGAACGAGAACAGGTTCACGGTGCCGCCGTAAATCTCGGAAAAGCTGATGATCTTGTCGCCCGCCGCGCAGATATTAAGCACGGAAAGCAGAGAAGCCGCCTGTCCCGAAGAGGTACACATAGCGCCAACGCCGCCTTCAAGCTCGGCTATTTTCTGCTCTACCGCCATAACGGTGGGATTGCCGAAGCGCGAGTAGCACAGCGAACGGGTAGGGTCATCAAAGACCTTAGCCATTTCCTCTGCGGATTCGTAAACGTAAGTGGTGCTCTGAACTATCGGGAGAACTCTCGGTTCGGTGTTGCCCGGAGTATAGCCCGCGTGCAGGCAAAGTGTTTCGTCTTTCATTATAAAGACCTCCTTTATTTTATGACAGTAATGTTACTGTCTGTTTTCCAAAAATTAAGCATTGATCGCTTGTAGGTCAAAATATCTTTTATCTTTTATCTTTCATCTTATATCTTTTATATGTCGATCGTCCGGCTTACGCCGAGCTTGAACGAGTAGATGCAGCAAGCCTTTACAGGCATGGGGAGAATGAGATCGAGAGCCGCCTTGTACAGTTCAAGCTGTATGTAATACTTGTCGAGGTCGGCTTCGGCGTCGAAGTTGTCGGTCTTGTAATCGACCAGCACAAAGCCGTCCTCCTCCTCGAAAACGCAGTCGCACACGCCCTGTATCATGCCGTTCGGGGAGATAAGCCCCTTGTAGCGTTCGCCGAGCCGTGCGTCGCTCATTTTTATCATGAACTTCATCTCGCGCCTGAGCTTTCCCGAGCGCTTCATGCGGCGGTAGAGGTCGCTTTTGAAGAACTCGCGCACCTTGTCGATGTAAACGCCGCTTGCTTCCTTCGCGGTGAAGCGCCCCGTCTCGGTGAGCCTTTTGAGCTCTGCGGCGGCGTCTGTTTCGGCGCGGTCGTAGTCGGCGTGCTGCATGAACAAATGTGTACAGGTGCCGCGCTGCGCTCCCGTGAGCCGCGCTTCTTCGTCCTCCAACTTACCGAGCTGCGGGAAGAACGTGCTTTCGGGGATTCCCTCGTCGCGGATACGCACCTCGTGGACAAGCTCGGTAACGGAGCGCTTCGCGGGGGAGCGCGTTTCGTCGTCGGAGAATCTGAACGCATATCGCCCGATGAGTTCTTCGACAGTATCGGGGTCGGGCTGCGGCGGCAGATCTTCGAGCGGATATTCGTCAGCCGCGTTTTCGTCGGAAGCTTCGTCCGCCGTGCCGATATCAAGCTCATGTATCTCGATGACGGCGGGTTCGTCGTCGGCAGGGGAGAGGGCTTTCAGCTTTTCCTCCGCGCCGTCGATACCAACTCCCGAGAGAAATACTCCGCGCTTATCGGTAAGCAGCATAGCACACGTTATCCATTCGAGATAGCACTTGCAGTCGGCGGCGATATCGGGAGTTATCCCGCCCGATTCGATGATCTCGGCGGCGCGTTTTTCGATAACCTCGGGATCGACGGAAAGCGGTATGAACAGGTGTTCCTTTGCCCTCGTCAGCGCGACGTACAGCAGGCGCAGTTCCTCGCTCAACTGTTCGCGCAGGATATGCCCCGCGAGAGCCGTATGCGCAAGCGTGCCTATCGTCGCGAGCTTTTCATGACGCTTGTATTTTATCCCCGCTCCGTACTGCTCGCTTAATAGCAGCGGCGAATAGATATCTCTTTTGTTGAAGCGCTTGCCGAGCATCGTCAGGAATACGAACGGATATTCCAAGCCCTTCGAGCGGTGAAATGTTTTGACGCTCACCGCGTCGGAGCCCGCAGTCACGGTGACAGCCTGGTCGAAGTCCATTTTTGCCGCCGCCACGCCGTCAAGGTAGTGCAGAAAACCCGATATGCCGCCCGTAGCGTCGCGCTCGTACTCGGCGGCGTGTCGGGTCAGCAGCCGAAGATTCGCACGGCGCTGTGCCGCGTTCTCGGCGGAGCTTGCCGCAGCGAATATGTCGGTCTCCTCGTAGATGCGCGAAATAAGCTCTTCGAGCGTGAGACTGAGCGCCAGATAGCTGCAAAGGTCGAGAAAGCTCTGCGCGGAGCGGCATTTCTCGGTAAGTGCGGGGTCGGAAAGCTCGATGACCTCAGCACCCTTGAGCTTGTCCTCCTCGGTCTTTGAAGCTGCCGAGATTATCTGCGCCAAATGCTTGCGCTGACTGTCGCCGTCGCTGCCGAAGCAATAGAGCCTCAGCCGCGCAAGCTCGGCGGTCGAAAAGCACATTATCGGCGAAAGCATGACGGAAGCCAACGCACCGTCGTTCATGCGGTTGTCGATGACCCTCAGCAGATTTATCATAATGACGATCTCGCGGGAGCCCATGTAGCCCTTGGCGCGTTCCGATTCAGCCCGCAGTCCGACGTAATTAAGCGCCGCCGACATTCGGTCGCAGCCGCCGTTGTTGCGCGAAAGCACGCAGAAGTCGGAATTGCGGCAGGGTCTCAGCGTTCCGCCGTCGGAAACGGGTACTCCGTCGGCGAGCATCTGTTTGATCTTCAGCGCTATCCCAAGCTCTTCCTCGCCGAAATTGACGTATTTGAGCGGGGTGAAGCCGCCGTCCTCGCTGTCTTCTTCTTCCGCATTGTCGTGGGCGGGATTTATCAGCAGCGTGACGGGCGGGTCGCCGCCGATGTAATTGGCGCCGTATCGCAGGCGTTCGCCCTCGTCGTAATCCACGTCGCCGAAGTCCTTCGACATCAGCCGCACGAAAAGCATATTGACGAAATCAAGTATATTCTTCCTGCTGCGGAAATTTCTTGTAAGGCGTATCTCGCACAAGCCCTCGATCTCGGGGCGGCGGGCGTTTATTATCGCCTCGCGGAAAAGCAAGGGGTTCGCCTGCCTGAATTTATATATAGACTGTTTTGCGTCGCCGACGACAAAGACATTTTTTCCCAAAACGGAGAGGTCGTCGGTGTCGGAGACGGCGCGGAATATCTGTTCCTCCAGATTGTTTACGTCCTGATATTCGTCGATGAGCATAACGCGGAAAACGCGCTGCTCGCGGATCGTTCGGGCAAGCTCGGTGCGCTGCGGGCAGCCGTTTTCGTCGGGCGTGACAAGCAGGTTCATAGCGCGGCGCTCGATATCGCCGAACTCGGCAAGACCGCCGTCGGTCTTTTTTTCATCAACAGCCTTTTCGAGCATAACGGTAAGCTCGGTCAGCGCCGAGAAAAGCTCCGCCGAGACAGCCATGTATTTTTTTGGCGAGGGTCCCGCCGCGAGTACCGCTTCTTTGAGCTTTTTTATACACTCTGTGACGGTCTTTCTCGCGGCGCCCGCGGCGGCGACCGTTTCGAGCTGCTTTTCGGCATGGGCGGCGTCGGTCTTGGTCGAAAAACGCATCTGACCGAATTTCACGCCGCGGGCAGCCTTGAAGATCGCCTTATAGCGCGTATAAACGTCGCCTTCGGTAACGAAAGCCTTTTTGAGCGAGTCCACGATGTCGGAATCCTTGCAGAACGTTTTTTCGAGGGTCGGGGTCTTTTTGGGCATCGCTGTTATCGCCGCTTCTTCGAGCCGAAAAGCCGCGTCAGCCTTGTCGAAGAGCGCTTTCAGCCTGCGCAGAAGATCGGCAAGAAGCTCGGTGAAATATTCCTCACTGCCGAGCTGTGCGGCGGTATCGGCAGTCCATTTATCGGGGAAAGCGAGGGAGCGCCGAAAGTCGTAAAGCTGCTTGACGCGGGCGGCGAGGGAGTCCTCATTGCCGTCGGTAAAGGCGTCGATGAGCTGTTCGTAGCGTTCGGGAGCGGCGCCGCAGTAGCTTTCAAAGACCTCGTTCATCGCTTCGTTGATGATCGCCGCCGCCTGAGTATCGTCGCAGATACGCAGACCCGTGCGGTAATCGGTAGCGGCGAGGTTATCGCGGACAAGCCCCAGACAGAAGGCGTTTATCGTGCTGATCTTGGCAAGGGGGAGCATCTCCTGCTGACGGGAGAGCCATGCGCGGGTGTCGGGATCTGTCTCGGAGGTGATGCGGTCGGCGAGAGCGGTGCGGAGTTTGGTGCGTATCTGTTCGGCGGCGTCGCGGGAGAAGGTAACTGCCATGAGGTTTTCGGCGGGGACGTCGGCATTTTTATCGGCGAGAAGGCGGACGGTACGTTCGATAAGCACGGCAGTCTTGCCGCTGCCTGCGGCGGCGGGGACGATCACGCCCTTATCGACGCAGCCGATAGCGTCAAGCTGTTCGGAAGTCCATTCGGGCATAAAAAAGCCCCCTTTCAGAAGAATGAAAAGCAAGCAAAGTGAGGGCATAATGCTGCTTTTTTTCACTTTGCTTTAAGCCGCTTTCTCAGAACCTGTCTTCACAAGGCTCTGTACGTGTCTTTTCAACGATATTTAGCCGCTTTCTGCGTTGAAATCGACTAAATCTCGCTGAACATCCACGCACATTTCTTGTGAAGACAGGTTCTTAATTGTTCTTTTTCGTTTTGCTCCTGCCGTATACCTTCGCGGCAATGGCATTGTTTTCAGTGATAAGCTCCTCGTTGATGTAGGAGGAAAGTCCGAAACATACGTTTGTGTCCCAGTCGCCGAGACTTGGACTCTCCGTGTACATCAGCGGGACTATCGCCTTGTCAAAGCTGCCGTTCGCGCCCGAAGCGCTGTCGGATACTCTCGGCGAAATGCCCATGCCGTATTCGTATACGGGCGTGCCATCGGGACAGAATACCTTCGCGATGTCCTCCGCGGGCTTGTGGGATTCCTTACGCACATTTTCAAAATATGCCCGCGCCGCCGCAAAGTCCTTCGTGCCCTTTATCAGCACCAGACCGTCGTAGTCGGCGGCATAACACCTGTCCTCCCTGCTGCCCGTCAGCGTCGGGAACGGTACCGCGCCGAGCCCCGATCTGTCGCCGAAGCTTTCGTATTCCTCACGGGTACCCGACCAGAAAAGCGTTCCGTCGCGGAAGGCGCTCGCTACATCTCCGTAACCCGAGGGGTACATCAGATTCTCGTCCTTTAAGCCGTAGATGTAATTCATCACCATACAGATATACGGGTCGTAAACGCTGTTGGAAAATCCTCCGCAGGCGCGGTCGAAGGTGATGAGCGATTTTCCCGAGCCCATGCAGAGATTCATCTCGTGATCGTGTCCCGCGATGCCGTACTTTCCGCCCGTGTTCCGCCAAATTCGCAGAAGCTCGCAGAATTTTTCGGTAGTCCATTGACCGCTTTCGTACAAGTCCTGCGGGTCGGCAAAGCCGTTTGCCGCGAAAAGCTTTTGGTTGTAGAAAAGTATGTTCTTTGCCGTGCAGCCGAAAACAGCCGCATAGCGCCAGTTGTTCAGCTCGAACGCTTCGGAAAGCTTTCGACATTCGTCCCAGCGCGTATCCGAAAAGTCGATGGCGAGATCGACAGGCACGATGAAGTCCTTTGTTACGCCGTAGGGGAACATCATGCCGTTGTCGAACTGCGCGATGTCAATGTGTCTGCCCGCAGCGGACTCGGCAACGATCTGATCGTAAAGAGTGTCACGCGAGGACTTTACCACCCTGATCTTGCCGCCTTTGGTAAGATAAGCTTCGGCTGCGCGGACGTAATCGGTGACAGAATCCATTGCGACAAGCACGGTAAGCTCGGTACTGTTTTCGGGCGGCTTGGTCACGTCCTCTGCGATCGGAACGGCAGGCTGCTCGGCACGTTTTATCAGTTTAACGACCGAATCGGAAGCGGAAGCCTTGACTTTGCTGCCGCTGTTTTTGCCGCTGCCGCTTTTTTTGCTGTCGCTCTTAACAGTGTCGGAGTCGTCCGGGTCTGCCCCGACTTGCGGTACCGGCGCGGAAGAGTCGTCTACCTCGGCTGAGGAAGAAGCGGCGGTGCTGTTTTCGTCCGATGGATCGAAATTCTTTTCGGCTATCTTGGAACCGCAGCCCGTGGCGGCAGCCGTAAGCAGCGCCAGAAGGACAGCGGCTATTTTTTTCTTTATCATTACTGTATCAATCCTATTCCTGATCTCTTCATGCCGACGTAACAGGCGCGGCATGGGTCATCCTTTCTTATTATAATATATTTTGTCCGCCGTGTCAACTTATTTTCGTGAAGCTTTCGTGTTAAGAAGAGTATATTTTCGGCAACGCTCCATATTTTTGGAGGATATTGAAATTTGATTTCGGTGTGATTGACTTGCAGGCGGAATTGTGGTATAATTATATCAGCAAAGGAGGCTCGGGTCTTGGAAGAATTTTTTTTGCCCGACGGTCAAACCGAATGGGAGGGCTTTGAGCGGCGCGGAATGGGTACAAGCCGTCTGTGGTACGCGGCGCTTGTGCCGCTGTTCGGAGTTTTCACGGAGCTCTACGCCGATTCCTTGGCGCTCGGGCTGCTCGTATGGATAATGGCAATTATAATGTCGCCCGCGGCTTGTCTGCTTGATCGGCGGCACATAAAGAAAAAGGGAGCCGACACAAGCAGCCTGAAAACGGCTTTCGTGCTGCTGCCGCCGCTTTATATCTTTAAAAGAACAAAGCTTACGGGGGATATGCAGACCTGCGGTTTCGTGTGGTGCATAATGCTCGTCTACGCGCTGATGTTCAACGGCTTCACAAAGTCGCTGACGATGAAGGAAAGCAGTATGACAAGCTTTATTTCGACGGCGTACTGGAGCAATATCGAGGAAATGGAAGACATTTCCTGCAACAAGTCGGTGGGTGAAACGCTCGAAGAGCTTTCGGGCGGCAGTCTGACATGGAGCGGCAGCCGCGCTAAGGGGTGTCTTAAGGTCGGCTGTACGGGCGAAAACGGCTTCGCGGCGGCTTTCACGATAGATCATGACGGCTACGCCGCGGGAAAGCGCCGCTTTGTGTCGATGACGATAGACGGCAAGACCTGCGATGTTGCGGAGGCGGCGGAGCTCATTGAGGAAAAGTTCGGCGCGAAAGAGGACGATTCAGGCTCCGAAACGGACGCGGACAGCTCTTCCGATGATACTTCGTCGGCGGAAGAGGACGAAAGCGCTGCGGCGTGATGTATATCTTGTTTTATAATTCGGCAAATCGTGATTCGGGGCATGAATATGGTACTTGAAAAATCTTGCGGAGCAATAGTTTATACGATAGAGAATGGTGAAATAAAATATCTTCTCGTAGAGGAGAAAAGCGGTTTTCACAGCTTCCCCAAAGGACATACGGAAAATGAAGAGTCGGAAGAAGAAACAGCACTCCGCGAAATAAGGGAAGAGACAGATCTTGAAGTTGAGCTTATCACCGATTTCAGGGTGAGCGATCAATATGCTCCCGCCGAGAAACCCGGAGTGACCAAGCAGGTAGTGTATTTTATAGCAAAATATTCCGGTCAAAAGCCATGCGTGGTAAGACCGAACGAGATCAAAGCTTTGAAAAGCCTGCGGCTTGAAGACGCTCTGAAAATATTGGAGCATGAAAATGAAAGAGAAATTCTCAAGCAGGCTGATGATCATATAAAAAATATATGACGAAAGGTGTGACATATCATGAGATTACTTCTCGCAGAGGACGAAAAAGAGCTTTCCAACGCGCTGACAGCCGTTCTGAAAGCAAATAATTATTCGGTAGACCCCGTGTATAACGGCACCGACGCGCTTGCCTACGCTTCGGCGGATAACTACGACGCTATCATAATGGATATAATGATGCCCGGTATGTCGGGTCTTGATGTGCTTAAGGAAATTCGGCGCAAGGGCAACGGTATCCCCGTGCTGCTGCTGACCGCCCGCAGCCAGCTCGAAGACAAGGTCACGGGGCTTGACGCGGGCGCCGACGACTACCTCACCAAGCCTTTCGCCATGAAGGAGCTGCTCGCCCGCGTCCGCGCCATGACGAGAAGGATATCCGAAGCCGCGCCATCAGACGATCTGCGGTTCGGCGACGTTACCCTTAAGCGCTCGACGTTCGAGCTGACGGGTCCGAAAAGCTCGCTGCGGCTCGGCAGCAAGGAATATCAGCTGCTCGAATACATGATGCAGAACCCGAATATGCTCATCTCGACCGAGCGCTTTATGGAAAAAATATGGGGCTACGACAGCGACGCGGAGATCAACGTCGTGTGGGTGTATATCTCCTATGTGCGCAAAAAGCTGGCATCGGTAGGTTCCGCCGTTACGATAAGGGCGGCTCGCGGCAGCGGTTACAGTCTGGAGTACAAAAATGCTTAAGAAGCTGAGCTTTCGTTTTTCGGCGGCGGCGATAGGCTCGCTCTTCTTTATCGAACTGGTGATGATACTTTTCATCAACGGAATGAACTACTTTACGACGCTGAACCAAACCGATGAAACGCTCTCGCTCATTGTCGAGAACGGCGGCAGGCTGCCCGATATGAAGGATTTTTTCTTTGACTCACAGCTGCCTGCGTCGAGGGATCCGCGCTTTTCGGACAATCGCGCCGACCGTGAATTCCGCTACACCATGCGTTATTTCAGTGCAGTTACTGACGGTCGTGGGACGATATACGCGGTGAACACGGGAAATATCGTCACGGTTTCGCAGGACATGGCGATCCTGTTCAGCGAGGACGTTTTCTCACGCGAAGATTTTCGCGGCTTCTACAACGGCATGGATTTTCGCTGTCAGGTCAAGACTTACAGCGACGGTTCGCGGCTGGCGGTGTTCTGCGATTTCTCGACGGCAGCGCAGAATTTCCAAAGTGTGTTCAAAATATCCGCTACCATCTCGCTCGGGCTGCTGGCGGTGTTCTCGGTGTTGATCGTGCTGCTTTCAAAGCGCGTGGTCAAGCCCGTTATCGAGAATCAGGAAAAGCAGGCGAGGTTCATCACCGACGCGGGTCACGAGCTGAAAACTCCGCTGGCGATAATCCGCGCCAATACCGAAGTCATCGAAATGACCTCGGGCGAAAGCGAATGGACGCGCAGCACGATAAATCAGACCGACCGACTGAACGATCTTTTGCAGAGAATGTTGATGCTTGCCAAAAGCAGCGAGAGCAGCAGCTTCAGCTTCGCGGAGCTTGATCTGACGGCGCTGGCACGCAAGCTGGCTGACGATTTCGAGACCTACTGCACGGCGGAGAACAAGCCTCTCGAAGCGGACATCGCGGAGGGGATGACCGTGAACGGCGACGCGAAAATGCTCGATATGCTGCTTTCGACGCTGCTCGAAAATGCCGTCAAGTACGGCAAGGCGGAGAGTCCGATAGGGCTTTCGCTGAAAGAAAGCGGCAAGCATTTGACGCTTGCGGTAACAAATCTTTGCTCCGACCCGCCGCAGGGAGATACGCGGCTGCTGTTTGACCGTTTTTACCGCGGTGATTCATCGCGCACGAGGGAAACGGGAGGCAGCGGAATAGGGCTTTCGATAGCGAAGATGATAACCGAAGCGCACAAGGGTAAGATAGCGTGCGAGGTCGAGGGCGAGAGAGTGACGTTCATGGTAAGGCTGCCGAAGGAGCATAAGAAGCAGGAAACAAGCCACATCGCAAAGTGAGGGCAAAATGCCGGATCCGGCGCCGGCTCGCGCCGGTGAGGGGTCAACCGCACGGCAGGGTTAATTCACGGACGCGCAATGAGAGC
>JAILFF010000221.1 GCA_024697705.1 Ruminococcus sp. | reverse complement strand
GAAGAAGGGTTATCCCCTGCACGAGCTTGCTCGTGCCACCCCCTTCCTAAGACTTTTGGTTCTGGCTGCTGCCGAGGTAATTTGCCTTAAATACTCTTTCGATAAAAATTCTTATCGGGTCTTGCGTTTTTTAAAAAATTGTGATATAATAATAAACGAAGAAAACTTTTTCTTGATTTTTGCCGCCCCGCGGCGTATTGGAGGTAATTATTTTGGAAAACCGTTTGCAGCATATCACTTCGGAAAAAAACAGCCGTATCACGATAGGTATTATCCCCGGTCATTTTGCTACCAACCACTCGCACGTTAATTTTTATGTTGACATGACGAGCGTAAAGACCAGCACCAAGATCGCCCGCGAAACTGCCAAGGAACTCGGTGCGGACTTCTCCGACACACATATCGACACGATAGTTTGCCTTGAGGGTACGCAGATAATCGGCGCTTTCCTTGCCGAATATCTCTCGCAGACAGGCATCAACCGCGACGCCGATATCGACGTTGTTACGCCCGAGCTCAATTCGGTAAATCAGCTCATCTTCCGCGATAACACCCAGAGCAAGATATGGGGCAAGCAGGTGCTTCTGCTGATCTCGTCGGCTTCTACCGGTAAGACCATCAACCGTGCCGTGGACTGCCTGCAATATTACAGCGGTCAGCTGACAGGCGTTGCCGCGATATTCTCTGCTATCCGCGAGATCGACGGTATCAAGGTAAAGAGCGTTTTCACCGAAAGCGAGCTTCCTCATTACGAAACTTTCGCTCCCGCCGACTGCCCGATGTGCAAGGACGGCAAGAAGGTTGACGCGCTTATCAACAGCTTCGGCTATTCTAAGATCTGATATTATTCAGCCCGTGTTCTCCCGACGGAGAGCGCGGGTTTTCTGCGTAAGGACGCACAAAAGACAATTCAGCCGAGTTATCATATGATAACTATTTGCGAATATAATATTAATATAATATAAATTTATAGTAACATTTATACAATGCGCTTGAAAATCTCACAGGGATATGATATACTTTTCATAAAGGGAGACGAAGGGTCTCCCCGGCTTTTCATAAGTTTCATAAGGAGGTATATATCATGGCTTATAAGATCAATGACGATTGCATCAGCTGCGGCGCTTGTGCCGATCAGTGCCCCGTAAACGCTATTTCCGAGGGCGACGGCAAGTACGTTATCGACCCCAACACCTGCGTTGAGTGCGGTGCCTGCAACGGTGTCTGTCCCGTTGGCGCTCCCAACGCCGAATAATTCGGTAAGGGCAAAAGCGAAGACAGTTCCCCCGATGATCATATCGGGGGATTTTTTTCGGCTTTTTATATTTATGGGACAATTACGACTATTTGGTATTTGAAAAAGAACACAAAGCGTGTTATAATATTGTCAAACGTCACACTGATAAATATATAGGATACACCGCACAAAGATTGCGTGCAAGATGCGCAGTCAGATTTTTCGTCAGATTGTCTAAATTCGACGCAGGCTTGCTGGCGCAAGTCAAGGAGAATTTGGGCAATATGACGGAAAATATGCAAGCAGATTGTGCGCAAAGCCGTCAGGCGGTCTTTGCGCGGTGTATCCTTAATTTCTGTCCTCGTTCCACTTGATGAATTCTTCAAAAGGCAGCGGCTTGGCGTAGTAATACCCCTGAAAGCTGTGTACGTTGTAGCTTTGCAGGATATCCCTCATGCCTTCGGTCTCGATGCCCTCGATGCAGACCTCCGCGCCGAAGGTGGAGGCTACCACCGCAATGGACTTGATAAGCTCGCGTTCTTTATTGTCCTCCTCGATGCTGCGGACAAAGCTTCGGTCGATCTTGATGAAGTCGAACGGCAGATTTTTAACTATACCTATCGACGAAAAACCTGTGCCGAAATCGTCGAGCGCTATCTTTACTCCGCGCCCGCGCAGATTTACCGTGATGTTTTTAAGCAAATCCATGTCGAGCAGACGGCATCTCTCGGTTATCTCGAAGCACAGATGTTCGGGGGCATATCCGCTTTGTTCAAGCTGGCGAAGCACCATATCGACAAAATCGGGCTTTTCGAGCTGAGTGTACGAAAGATTTACGTTTATCATGAAATCGGGGTGCGCTTCGATTATCTTTTTCGCGTCCGAAAGAGCCTTTTTTATGATCCATTCTCCGAGCTCGGGGAAAAGAGGATCCTTTTCGAGCAGCGGGATAAAGTGGTCGGGAGGAACCATGCCGTATTCGTCGCTTCTCCAGCGCAGCAGCGCTTCGGCGCCGATAAGCTTTTCGGTATGCGAATCTACAACGGGCTGATAAAGCAGATAAAAGCCTTTGTATTCCTGCATGATCGAGGCTCTGATAGCATGGAGTTTTTCAAGGCGGTGCTTGTTGTCATCGCCGATATCGTTGCGGAACTCCACAAGGTCGCCGTGTCGTTTCAGCTTGGATTCGCTGTATGCGTAATTCAGGCAGGCGTAGACTGTACGGTGATCGACATTGAAGTTGTCTACCGTCAGGAAACCCGCGTTCAGGTCAAGAATGACTGACCTGTTTTCGATAGGCGTGCCCGATCTCCAAAGTGCGCGGAGCCTGCTGTAACGCCGTTTGGATTCATCGAGTGTGCGGGTGGGTGAAATTATGGCAAATTTCGTTCCGTCAAGCCGGTAAGCCGCGCCGTCGTTGCCTATCTTCTGAAACAGGAATCTTCCGAAGCGCTGAAGTATTTGATTTCCGAAGCTGTATCCGTAGATCTCGTTTATCTCGGAGAATCTGCTGATGCCGATAAGAATGATGTGGACCGTCTTCTTCGCGATAAGCGCCGTCTGGATATCCTCGAAAAAGCCGTACTGGTTGCGCAGTCCCGTGAGCGTATCAAGCTCGCCCAGAATACTGTGATTCCGTATCGTGCCGCAGAAGAAATCGGGCAGATTATCCTTGTCGCGCATGACTACTCCGCGGCAGGTGCAGACGTCGTAATCGCCGTTGCTTTTTCTTACGCGGTACTGCATATCGTGATTCTTTAAGGAACCCATGAAAAGAAGCTCGTTGTTTTTTAAGTACGTATCTCTGTCGTCGGGGTGAATATGCTCACCCCACTGAACGCCCGCGTTATACATATATTCCCCGGGCATATCAAAATAAACTACCGCCGATTTCGACCAGCGCGAATAATCGTACTTCATGTCGCAGACGAAGATATATGCGCCGCCCGCTATATTGTTAAACGCTTCAAACAAATTGTCAAGCATTTTAAGACGGTCGTCGGTGATCGGAATCAGCAGATCGTCCAACTCGCCGTTGTTCTTCTTTGACTGAGCGAGCTCTTTCAGGCGCTTTTTGTTTTCGTACATTCTGGTATCGGCGCGGTTGAAAACATCGCCGATCTTTATGTCGGCGTCGGGATCGAAAGAAGCCATGCCTGCGGCGATAATTGCTCCTTCGTGCTTTTTGATGTTTTCGAGAACGTGTGTGTGCAGCTCGTCAAGCAGAACTTCTCTGTTCGAGAAAGCGTCTCCGCTGATATACACCGCAAATTCATCGCCGCCTATCCTGAATACGGGGCTGTGCGAGAATACACGGCAGATAAGCCTGCTTGCCGAACGGATATATTCGTCTCCTGCCTTGTGCCCTTTTGTATCGTTTACCTCTTTGAGTCCGTTGATGTCGCAGACGATTATCGCAAAATCGGATACCTCTATGCCGCTTTCGATATTATGCTGGATACTTTGTTCCAGCTCATGATAAGCGGTCTTATTGCGGGTGCCCGTCAGTTCGTCGCGGCGGGCAAGCTCGTTTGCCTGATTGAGAGCCTTGATCTGCTCCTTTTCGCGTTTTATCTCTTCGTCGATATTCTCGACGCCTATTATCAGATGTACCTTGTCGCCCGCCCATGTGACGGTCATTCTTGTGTACCGGGTTTTACCGTCGATAACAAGGCGGTAGTCTGCCGCGAACTGCTTTTTGTCCTCCAAAGCGGATATCAGATAATCCTTGTCGATGACGGTATGCATTCTGTCCTTATCATCGGGGAAAACGATCTGTTCTATGTTACGCGGCGCTTCGGAGAAAAAGTCGTTGCCTTCTTCCTTGACTTCAAGGCTTCCGTAGATAGAATTTGCAGTAAATTCCACATAGTCGCCATTAACCGAGTCAATGTAATATATCACATCGTAATGCGATGCAAGGCTTTCGGCGATCTGTCCGTAGGTAATGCTTTTGCGTCTGCTTTCGATAAGCTCATGCTGAGCCGATACCTCGTCGTTGATGTTTTCTATGCAGATAATGATATGCCTTCTGTCGCTTGCCCATATCTGCGAACAGCGAACATTCATGACCTTGCCCATAATCACAAGACGGTAAGTAAGCGTAAAGGTATGAGTGTTTTTCAGATTATTGAGTATACCCTTTTTTGTGAAAAGGGGAAGGATCCGCTTCTTGTCATCGGGGTGAATGAATTTTTTCAGATTCTTTTCGCTTTCGCTGAAAAAGTCGCTTCCGATGGGCTTTATCTCCATGCTCTTGTATACGTCGCTTGATGAAACTTCAAAGTAGTCGTTGGTTTCGGTATCGACGTAGTAAAGCGTGTCGTAATGCTCGGCAAGGCTCTCGGTTATCTGATTGTAGATATGGCGTTCCTTTTCGAGCGTTTCTTCATTTTGCCGGCGGCGGACTTCCTCGTCGATATTCAGTACGCCGAGAATAAAATAGTCGTCGCCCTGACGCGGACCGCGTATGAGCCGCAGGGTATGATAAACGGGCTTGCCTTCGATCATTAGGCGGTATTCTATGTTCTGCATTCCGCCGCGTTCCATTTGCGCGAGGAGCTTTTCTTTGGTAATATCGCGGGTAAAGATATGCAGATCTTCCTTGTAGATGACCTTTTCCGCATCTCGCACAAGATTGACAAAAAAATCCCTGCCGCTCTGCTCGATGCAAAGCGAATGATAATCATTATCGGCGGAGTACCATACATATTCGTTTGTCACCGCGTTCACATAATAAACGCTGGTATAATCTATCAATAACGCCTCAGCGATCTTATTGTATATCTCCTGGTTTCCGTTCATAACAATTCCTCCGGGCTGCACAAGAAAACTGGCGCATTTCTGCACTTACTAATTATATCATATTTATCTATAAAAATCAAGTGCCTTACCCGAATTCTGTGGTGTTTTCCGAATAATGTCAGCTTCTATGATCGCGGGAAGACCTCTTTATTACCGCAGCAGCGGCAGCCCTTTCTCCGATAAGAGCGGGGTCGGTCTCGTTTAGCAGACTCGAACAGCTGTATACCGCAAAGCCGCCGCAGCCCTCCGATGACAGCGCTTCGTTTATCTGCCGTGCGATAACGCCGCTGTATTCGCCGCCCGAAAGCTCTTCGCCGGCTGCCGCTTTGTACATACCTATCCCGCAGACGAGCGTTTTTCCGTGCGCGAGCCTTATCCACTCGGCGAGCGTTTCCGAAAACGGACAGACTTCGTTATCGTAGCCGAAATATATCTGCGGGATAATTATGTCGAGGCAGCCCTCTTCGCTGCACCAGCGTTCGGCATCGGCATAAAGCAGGTCGTAGTTATTGGCGATATTCCCCTGCGGAGAAACGCTGAAAATAATCGCGGGATCGGCTTCTTTTACCGCCGAATAAAGAGCCTTGACAAGCAGAGTGCAGTTTTCCCGCCGCCAATCGGCAAGTGAAAGCGCTCCTTCGTATGCGGCGTATTGAACTGCGTCGAAGCTCTCGTCGGTAGTCGGATAGAAGTAATCGTCGATGTGAACGCCGTCGATGTCGTAGTTCTCGCAAAGCTCCGTAACGCCGTCGGCTGCAAGCTGTCTGACCTTGGGGACGGCGGGGTTCAGCCAGTAGTGGATATCGTTTTCGGGCATCACGATATAGCCGGGATAACTGTCCCGATTATTGTACCATTCCCCGATGAGCGTACCCTCCGAGCGGTACATATTCTCTTCGGTCTCGCATCGCAGAGGGTTGACCCATACGTGAACGGCGATCTCATGCGCATGAGCCGTTTCGAGCATTATTTCAAGCGGGTCGCAGCCGAATGTCAGAAATCTTGTCGGCGCGAAAAGCTCGGAATCGTAAAAGGCATCGCCAAAGGCGCGGACGTGCAGGAAAACGGTATTTATCCCAAGCTCCGAAAGCTTGCCGAACAGCTTGTCCGAATCGCGGCGAAGGTCGTCGGAACTGCTTTCGTTAGCAAAAAGCTCCGAGAGTTCTATGTATGTCAGCCAGACGGCGTGCATTTCTTCATATCTCAGCGGATTATATTTACAGTCCCTGATCTCGTACTCTTGTTGACGGATGTACGAAATATCGGACAGCTCGGGCGGCTTGGGGCTGTTTGGTGAAAGCGTGGGTTTGTCCCTTTCGGCACAGCCGCACAACAGAAGAAAAGCAACAACCATAATAAATATTTGTTTCATCGGACCATTCCCCCTCCGGTTAATGATATGCCGTGGAACAGCCGATTATTCGTTTTCCGGATCAATAGCCCAAGGACTTAAGCTCCGAAACGACCGAAATGTAAAACTGCGTAATATCTGCGATCTCGTGATCGTTTGAGGGATTTTTCCTTGAAAAGCACATTCTCCTGATATCGACCTCGTCGGGGTGAGAGATACCCCTGCCCGATACGGAGGTATACATTCCGCGGTAGTTTCCCCATCTTACGGCACGTTCCGAAAGCAGACCGTCGTTTTCGCCGTCATAACGCTTTACGATAAGATAGGGTATCATCATAAGCAAGTCGCTTCGTGCGTTCTTCATTTTAAAGCCGAAGCTCTGACAGTAGATGTCATCGGGGATCGGGTTTTCGCGTGAGAATCGCTCGGCGGCTTCGGTGGTAAACATATCAAAACAGCTGAGCGCGTCGGGATCTTTGTCGCCGAGAAGCTTCATCCATAAATCGGTGCATTTCGCGGTAAATACGATAAGAAATCTCGGAAAGCGCATCAGCCTGTCCACGGTGAGCGAGCCGTTATGCGGAGTGTTCATCGTTGTTATCGAGGCGATCTTGCTGCCAAAGCCGTTTGCGGCAAGATAACGCGCTTCCAGTCCGCCTTTTGAGTGCGCTATGATGTTAACCTTTTCGGCACCCGATTTTTCCAGCGCTTCGTTCAGGTTTTTGGCAACCGTTTCGGCGTTTTTCTCTATCGAGCCTGCGCTGTCCTGATTTCCGTAGAAAACACGGGATCCGCGCTCGGTCAGCTTTTTCGGTATGCGCCCCCAGTAATTGAGATGTTTTCGGTCGCGGAAGCCCATTCCGTGAACGAGCAGCAGAGGGTATTTTGTTTTACATTCGTTCATAATTATGTATCCGTTCTTTTTTGGTCTTAATAAATATCGGTAAGCACACATTCCGTATGCTTACCGCTTTTATAACTTATTTAATTATATTTTCGACTTCTTCGCGGGAGTGCGTGTTGTGGTTCTCGCGTTCGGTGGCAATAACATCGCCGTCCACGCCTTCTGTCGATTCGGGCATGAAAATCATCTTGACGGTCATCAGTATCAGCTTAAGATCAAGCAGTATCGACTGATTTTCTATATACATCAGGTCGAATTTCAGCTTGTCGTAGGGAGTGGTATTGTATTTTCCCATTACCTGCGCATAGCCCGTAAGTCCCGCCTTGACCTTCAATCTGAATCGGAATTCGGGCATTTTCTTTTCGTATTTTGCCGCCAGCTCGGGGCGTTCGGGACGTGGACCCACAAGCGACATATCGCCCTTTATCACGTTAAACAGCTGCGGGAGCTCGTCGAAACGGGTTCGCCTGATGAATTTGCCGATCGGCGTGATACGGTCGTCGTTTTTGTCGGCAAGAATCGCGCCGTGCTTTTCGGCGTTAACTATCATGCTGCGGAATTTTTTCACCTTGAAGACCTTGCCGTTCTCGGTCAGCCTGTCCTGCTCGTAAAGCACCGAGCCTCCGTCGCAGAGCTTTATCAGAAGCGCTACGATTATCATGACAGGTGAGGCGATTATCAGAAACAGCGTTCCGAGAAAAATGTCGACGAGCCTTTTAAGAAACGCCTGATCCGCAGACATTCCGTCGTTTCTGCTTAGCAGAAGGGGAGTATCAAAAAGGTCGCAGGTGTCGGCACTTCTTACGATTATATCCGACAGCTTGGGGTTCATATACGTTCTGATGTTGTTTTCAAAGGTGAATTTGATAAGCTGATTTTTCATCTCGCTCGGGATGTCGTTTATTATTACCGCCTCGTGATCGAGAATACGTTGCTTTATAAGCTCGATATCCTCGTCGCAGCTTATCGCCTCGTTGATGATATACTTATCAACGCGGCTGCTCATTTTTTTTGCGAGCTCTTTGGCACTCTTGTTGCCGTAGATTATAAGAAGCTTGCGCGGCGGGTAGATGTTCGCGAAAAACTTGGTGAAGAGAAAGCACCACATCGCCGCAATGATTATCTGCAAGCCGCTCAGCTTTATCATCGGTTCCACCGGGAGTCTTCCGTGGCTGACAAGGCTTATCTCGATAAAGGTTATAGCGTTTGTCAGCAGTATTCCCAAAACCTGTGAGCCGTAAAGATTCAGTATCTTGTGATAGCCCACACGGAATCCGCCGAAGCTGTTGGTACACACCGAGTAAATGAAGACGTAAGTCAGCACCATCAGCACATTTCCGTAGTAGAAAAATCTTTCCTTCATGGCTACGTTGTACTGTCGGTTCCACACTTTGGAAAACATATAAGTGAAACAGCCGATGATAATAAATGCGGCAAGAAAATGAAGCAGCCGTTTGAACTGTTCCTTATTTTTGTTTTTCATCTGAAAGAGATCTTCCTTCCGGGATCCGTCAGTCGGATCGGTTATCGTTTTCTGTTTCTTCTGTTCTTTTTGTTAGATACGGCAGCTTTCGGCTCGTCCTCCGTTTTGCTTTCGGAGTCTGCCGCTGCTTCTTTTGCTTCCGCGACGATCCCGGCTTCTTCTTCGTCTTTTTCACCAATTTCGTCATCTGAGGTGATAACGACCGTTTCCGCAGCGGCGGCTTCTCCACCTCCGCCGCCTGCGATAAGCTCATACTTGCCGTGACGTTTAAGATTATGAACTATCAGCTTTTTAAGAATATCGTAGATGACGGCGAAAAGCGGTACGCCGACCAACATTCCGATAAAGCCCCACAGTCCGCCGAAGAACAGGATCGCAAAGAGCGTCCAGAAAGCCGAAAGATTCACATTGCTGCCCATGCACTTGGGACCGATGATATTTCCGTCCACCTGCTGGAGGATCAGAATAAAAATAGCAAAAACAATTGTTTTCTTGGGGTCGGCAACAAATATCAGCAGCGCGGAGGGGATAGCGCCGATGAAAGGTCCGAATACCGGTATGATATTTGTGACGCCCACGATCACGCTGATAAGCGTTGCGTCGGGGAAGTCCATCAGCCGCAGCACAATAAAGCAGATCATGCCGACTATCGCCGAATCGACCATTTTACCGCGAAGGAATCCGCTGAACATTTTGTCAGCAAATTTAACTTCCTCAAAGATCATGTCGGCGGCTTTAGGTTTCATCACGGCGTAGAGAGTCATTTTGCTCTGTCTTGAAAAAATCGCCCGCGAGGAGAGCAGATAGATAGAGATGATAAATCCGATAACAATGTTTATTATTACCGAGAAAGCCACGGATATGCCGTTGCCGAGACTGCTCAGAACCGACTGTATCGAGGGCAGAAAGTCCGATTTGGTAAGGTCGATTATCGAGGCTACGGATTCAAAGCGGTTTGTTATGGAGTCGATAAGCCCGAGTACGTAGCGGCGGATGTCGGGATAGTCCTTTAGCTTTTCCGTTTCGTTTATCCATTTAATAAGATTTGTTACATAACTTGGCGCGGTCTTTATCAGTTCGATAATGCTGTTGTAGGTAGCGGGGACGATCAGCAATACCAGCACGACGAAGATCGCCAGCGTGAGAAGCGAACTGAGTACCACTCCGAGAGTGTTTGATATCTTTTGCTTGTTTTTGCTTTCGGGCAGCACCCTTTCGGCAAACGTTTCTATCCTGTTGCAGACAGGAGTCTGCAGATAGGCAAGAACGGCGCCTATAAATACAGGCTGAAGTATCTTTGTGATCTTCGCCACGCCTTCCGAAAGATCCTTGAATCTGAAAATAATGAATATCATGAGCATTGTCACGAATATTACCGACAATGCCGTCAGCCCCGCATATATATATGGGTTATTGTGTTTTTTCATAAACTCCGACTCCGAATTAATTTGTTTTTGGCGATGCTATCCAAACTGCCCGTTCGGACGGTACCTTTAAAAAACATTATATCAAATTTTTGTCGGATTATCAACCCTTATCACTATCTTTTCATAAATATTTTTCAATTCTTTGTTACAGATGTTGGTAAAATGCCGTTCGGTCGGGCAGTTTCAGCAGGTCGTTGAACATCACCCGAAGGCGGGGTTCGGTGAGGGTGGTAACGTCAATGTGATAGTGTCCGCAGAACCAATTGTCAAAGGTTACGGTGCGGATTACATCATCAAGAAAATCCGTAAGTTCGTTTTGGGTGTACGTCGTATCCCACGTTCTTCGGATAAGCTCTTTCTGAATACTCGTCGGGGCGCAGTGAGTGATTATGTAATCGACGGTATTTCCGCAATAATCAAGGTTCCTTCGTGCGATGGCGTATTCCTCGCCGGAGGGCAGTTCTGCTTCCCACCAGCTTTCGCCCGCCTTGCGGAATTGCTTGTCATGGCTTTCCGCGCCGCCCATAGTGAAGAAAGTCTTGCCGTCAATGTCGAATATCTGACCGCGCATCAGGTGGAAAATGCTGTCGCTGATACGGTGTATCCTGCCGCCGTGCCAGTTTTGCTCGGGAAATTTATAGAGCAGATCGAAATTTTCGTGATTGCCGTCAACGAAAAGCGTGGTATAGGGCATCTGATCCAGCCATTCCCGCCACCATTTGTCGGTTTCGCTGTTATCCCAGACAAGCCCGAAATCTCCGCAGATAATCAGATAATCGTCCTTTGTCATATTGCGGAATTTCGCCCGCTGTTTAAGCTTGCCTATATCATATTCTCCGTGAATATCTCCGGTAACTATTATCATATTCGTTCATCTCCACACTAATATTTCGATTCTGAATAATTATATCATTTTTTCGGTTCCGATTGATAGCGATTTTTGGCGTGAACTGTAATTTTTTTATGTACTCCTAAAAAAATTTGACTTTCGATAGTTGACTTTTTGAACAGAAATGTGTTATAATATTATTAGAATGAAAAATTGCGGTCGGATCCGTATCGAAACAAGGTGATCTACAATGAAAAAATACTCCTTCTCCGAAGCCGAACAGGCTCATATCGAAAACTCTCTGATGCCATTCGCTATCTATCAGTTTATAGATAAACGGGTGGTAACTATCGTGCTTTCAAAGGGTTTCTGCGACCTTTTCGGATATGAAGACAAATCCCTTGCTTATTACGATATGAATAATAATATGTATAAGGACACCCATGAAGACGATGCCGCCAAGATCGCGGAAGCTGCCATCAGATTTGCCACCGAGGGCGGGAAATATAATGTTATCTATCGAACAAAAAATTCAAACGGTTCCGGTTATAAGATAATACACGCGCAGGGAGAGCATTTTTATACAGAAACAGGCGTTCGTCTTGCGCAGATATGGTATACCGACGAGGGCAGCTTCGATTTTGCCGAGTTTTGCGGCAGCACCGATGAAAAACTTCGCGCAGGTATGAAAAATGCTATTTTTATGGAGAGTCTCGGCTACGCCAGCAGCTACGATCACCTGACAGGGCTTCCCGGAATGACTTATTTCTTTGATCTTTCCACCTCTAAACGCGAAGCTATCAGGCAGGAGGGCGGAGTGCCTTCGCTGATGTTCATGGATTTCAGCGGAATGAAGTATTATAATCACAAATACGGCTTTTCCGAAGGCGACACTCTTCTGCGCTCATTTGCGCGGCTGCTTGCACAGTATTTCGGGAACGAAAACTGCTGCCGATTGGGTCAGGATCATTTCGCGGTCATAACTGCCGCGGAAGGTCTGGAGGATACGCTCGAAAAGCTGTTCGCCGAATGTGCGGGGCTCAACAACAGCCATTCGCTGCCGCTCCATGTCGGTATCTATCAGAACTGGTATGACGGAATTATAGCAAGCATGGCGTGCGACCGTGCCAAATACGCCTGCGATACGCTTAAAAGCAAGTACACCTCCGTATTCAGCTACTACGATCTTTCCATGAAAAACGCTGAGGAAAAGCATCAGTACATAATCGCGAATCTTGATAAGGCGATCAGTGAACGTTGGATTAAGGTATACTATCAGCCCATCGTGCGGGCGGTGAACGACAGGGTATGCGACGAGGAGGCTCTTGCCCGATGGATAGACCCCGTCAAGGGCTTCATGTCGCCGGGCGACTTTATTCCCGTGCTCGAAGACCACAAGCTTATTTACAAGCTCGATCTTTATGTGGTCGAATGTGTTCTGAAAAAGATCAAGATATTTGAAAAGGCAGGGTTCAAGGTTTGTCCGCAGTCGGTGAATCTTTCCCGCTCCGATTTCGACTGCTGCGATATCGTTGAGGAGATACGCCGCCGCGTGGACGATTCGGGTGTAAGCCGCGGACTTATCACCATCGAGATCACCGAAAGTGTAATCGGCAGCGAACCCGAGTTTATACGGGCAGAGGTCGAACGCTTCAAGGAGCTCGGCTTTGCGGTATGGATGGACGATTTCGGAAGCGGTTATTCCTCGCTTGACGTATTGCAGAACATCGGTTTCGATCTAATCAAATTCGATATGCGCTTTATGCAGCAGTTCAATGAGAGCGAACGAAGCAGGATAATCCTTACCGAGCAGCTGCACATGGCGACGTCCCTCGGTATTGATACCATCTGCGAGGGCGTGGAGACCGAGGAACAGGCGCAGTTCTTGCAGGAAACGGGCTGCACCAAGCTTCAGGGATATTATTTCTGCAAGCCCATACCCGTCGAACAGATATTGCAGAGATATTCAAACGGAGAACAAATAGGCTTTGAGAATCCCGAAGAACTTCCGTACTATGAAGCCATCGGGCGTGTGAACCTTCACGATCTTTCGGTCATCGCGCAGGAGAAAAAGGGCGAGTTCAGCAACTTTTTCAATACTTTGCCGATGGCGATTATCGAGACCAACGGCACCGAAATACGCTATGCACGTAGCAATCAGTCCTATCGCGACTTTATGCTGCGGCATTTCGGGCTTCATTTTAATAACAGGATAGATTCTTTCAATAAAACTCCTATGAGTATGGACTCGCCGTTCGTTCAGAATCTTCTGAAAGCGGGCAATGACGACGGTCTGCTGTTTATGGACGAGACACTGCCGAACGGCACGCTTGTTCGTTCCTGCTTGAGAAAGATAGCTACCAATCCGGTTACCGGCATCTATTCCGTTGCCGTGGCGGTGCTTTCGATATCGGATAACAGCGTCGGAGCCTCCTACGCCGTTATTGCCAAAGCTTTGGCGTCGGATTATTTCCATCTTTTGTATGTTGATCTTAATAACGAGAGCTTTTACGAATATACCTCCAAAGTCGGCGCGGAGGAGCTTCTGATGAAACGTCATGAGGAAGATTTTTTCAGCAAGAGCCGTCACGACGCGCTGACGCAGCTCCATCCCGACGATCGTGCGATGTTTATTGATGCTTTCACCAAGGAAAATATTGTCCGCCAGCTTGACAAGCAGGGGAGCTTTACGCTAACCTATCGTCTGCTGATGAACGGTGAGCCTGTCTACGTCAATTTGAAAGCGAACCGTTTGCAGAACGATCCCGGGCATCTTATAATCGGCGTCAGCAACGTGGATTCTTATATGAAGCAGAGCATTATGCTTGAAAAGGCTCGGCGCGATGAGAGCATCTACACCAGGCTGATCGCTCTTTCGGGCGATTATTACTGCATTTATACCGTTTCTCCGAAGACGAATGAGTATACCGAATATACTTTGGACGATATTTACAGGGGCTTCGGTCTTCCGATCAAAGGCGATGATATGTTTGAGGACGCGAGGAAAAACAGTAACAATGTTATTTCCGAAGATGATATCCCGATGTTTATTAAACGTTTCACAAAGGAGAACGTTTTGAACGAGATCTCTGAAAAGGGCGCATTTTCCATTGATTATCATCTGATTTTTTCCGGCAGGTCGGTTCCCGTAACGCTTCGGGCGGTTCTTGTCAAGGAGGACGACGAGGACGTGCTCCTGATCGGCATCTGCAAGTTTGACGAGTGAAAGAAAAAGTTTGATCGAGCCGATAAATTTACTGTCTGCATTTCCGATGCCGATTTATTACGAAACGATAAAAAAGTAGTCGGTGTCTGTTATGCGGCGGCACCGACTATTGTTATATTTCAAAACATTACCGAGGTTTTTGTCATGGATAATATCAGACCCGCCGAGAGCGGTGACGCTTTCCGAATAGCAGAGATCGTTGTGTTTAATTATCGGCTGAATTTCTACCCGTTTTTTCTTAACGACTCGTTTTATTTCGATGAGCTGAACGTTAAAGATACCGCCGCCGAATACGTTGAAGGCTCGGCGGAGCTTACCAATACATACGTTTACGATGACGGGATCATCAAGGGCTTCATCACGACGGACGGCACGGAGATAAAAAAGCTGTTTATCGAGCCCGCATTTCAAAGCAAGGGTATCGGCGCGGAACTGCTGCGGTTCGCGGTCGCGGAAAAGGGCTGCGATATTTTATGGGCGCTTGAATACAACAAGCGCGGGATAAAATTCTACAAAAAGCACGGCTTTGAGCCGACGGGCGAAAAGGTCATCGAGGACGAATGTGTGCCGCTGATTAGGCTTTTTCGGAAGAATGATCTGTCGGAAGAAAGGTAAACCGCTATGCAGAGCATGGATTACATTTTCATTATCGGCGCACCCGCGGTCGGAAAGACCACGCTCGCGGGAGAGCTTTACAAAAGGCTCGGCGGAGTGTGCATCGAGCAAAACGGGGTTCCCGAGTTTGTGATTCCGTCGGGAACGGCTGACGAGGGCGATCTCGAGGAAACACTTTGTTGGGAAAATGTGCTTTCGCAGGCGCGTTTTTTTGCGGAAAAGGGCTTTAAAAACATCGTGATACTCGATATAGACGACGTAAGGACAAGGGAGATACCCTCGCTTTTCAGAGGTAAGAGCTTTATAATTCTGCGGCTATTTTCCTCCGATATCGGGCAGATAGTTTCGCAAATGGAAAAACGCCGCGCAAACGAGGGTGGTCTTTACGATATAGATTTAGCACGGCGGCTGAACGCTAAAATGTCTCGCCGCCCGTTTCTGCCTAACGAGGTCGGATTAGATATTTCGGGAAAAAATCAGAAGCAGGTGCTCGATGATTCACTTGCCATCATGGGGGATTTCGTGCCGCTTACCGATTACGAATATGATCCGGACGATGTGGATATTAAGGATTACTGCTCATGGGTATGGAGCAGAGGTCTGAAATAATTATTGGGGGTGACGGTATGTTTATGCCGATATGCAGAGAGGATATGAAAGCACGCGGGATAGAGCAGCTCGATTTCGTCTATATTATCGGCGACGCTTATGTGGATCACCCGAGCTTCGGGGCTGCTATAATCTCGCGGCTGCTTGAATATCACGGATATACCGTAGGGATAATAGCGCAGCCCGATTGGCGCGACCCGAAAAGCGTTCTGCGGCTCGGTCTGCCTCGTTTGGCGTGGCTGGTCACTGCGGGGAACATTGATTCGATGGTCTCGCATTATACCGTAGCCAAGAAAAAGCGCTCGGACGATCTTTATTCGGCAGGGGGCAGGGGAGGAAAACGCCCCGATCGCGCAGCGACCGTTTACTGCAAGATGTGCCGTGCCGTCGCGCCGGAAATCCCCGTACTTTGCGGAGGGCTTGAGGTCTCGCTGCGCCGTTTTGCCCATTACGATTATTGGAAGGATACCGTTATGGAATCGGTGCTTGTCGATACCTGCGCCGATATCCTCATGTTCGGTATGGGCGAACATTCGATCGTTGAGATCGCCGACAGGCTTAATTCGGGCGAGGAAGTTCATTCGATACGCGATGTGCGCGGTACCTGCTATCTCTGCGACCCGAGAGAAACGCCCTTCGGCGCGGTACAGTGTCCCTCGTTCGCTGAGGTATCACAGAGCAAAGAGCAGTACGCAAAAGCCTGTCGAATCCAGTATGACTGGCAGGACGAGGTGTACGGCAAAACTATCATTCAGCGTCAGCGCGAGAAAATGCTCGTGCAGAACCCGCCCGCGACCTCTCTTACCACCGAAGAGCTTGATCTTGTTTACTCGCTGCCCTACGAGCGCACCTATCACCCTTGCTACGAAAAGGAGGGCGGCGTTCCTTCGATCAAGGAGGTACAGTTCTCGATAACGCACAACAGGGGCTGCTTCGGTTTCTGCAACTTCTGTTCGATAGCGCTTCATCAGGGCAGGCGCGTTACCTGCCGCAGCGAGAAGTCTATCATGGAGGAAGCAAAAAAGCTCACAAAAATGAAGGGCTTTAAGGGATATATCCACGACGTGGGCGGTCCCACCGCGAATTTTCGCGGTCCCTCCTGCGAAAAGCAGCTGCAATTCGGGCTTTGCAAGGGGAAGAAATGTCTTGCTCCCGAGCCGTGCAAAAATCTTCATGTCGATCATTCGGAATATCTCGCGATACTGCGAAAGCTTCGGGCGCTTCCGGGTATCAAGCGCGTTTTTATCCGTTCGGGTATTCGTTACGATTATCTTATTGAGGACAAGGACGGCGAGTTCATGGACGAGCTTATCGAGCATCACATCAGCGGACAGCTTAAGGTCGCGCCCGAGCATTGCTCGGCGGCTGTTCTCGATAAAATGGGCAAGCCGCATATCGAGGCATACAAGCGATTTCAACGGCGTTTCTACGAGATCACCCGCCGCAAAGGACTCGATCAGTATCTTATCCCCTATCTGATGTCGTCGCACCCGGGTTCGCGGCTTTCGGACGCGGTGGAGCTGGCGGTCTTCCTCAAAGAGAACAAGATACATCCCGAGCAGGTACAGGACTTTTACCCCACGCCCGGAACTATCTCGACCTGTATGTTCTATACGGAGCTTGACCCGTACACGCTCCTGCCCGTATATGTGGCGAAAAATCCTTCTGAAAAAGCCATGCAGCGCGTGCTTTTGCAATATTACAAGCCCGAAAATCAGCGAAAGGTCATCGAGGCGCTTATCAAGGCGGGCAGACGCGATCTGATCGGACACGGCGAAGGCAAGCTCGTTCCGCCCGATTCGCAGTACACCCGCGAGCAGCGTTCCGCAGAACAGCGCGGGAAAAACGGCGGCAGAAAGAATGATGTTAAAGCCGGGAAAAATGCCATTAAAAAGCATGATACGCGCAAGGGCGGAAGAAAGGGCGGAAAGGGCTGATGTCTGATAGCAAAAAAGGCAGATCGGCTAAGTCGGTGTTTGCCCGCGTGCTTGTTGCCGTCATCATTATTGCGGCTGGTGCGGCGGCGCTGGCGGGTCACAGATACGGTTTTTTCGACGGACTTGATCCCGATGAATCTTCCGTGCCAAAAGGCTTTATCGACGAAAATGCTACTCACGCTTTTGTCGAGTTCATCGACGTTGGCGAGGGCGAATCGGTGCTGATAGGCTCGGAAGGTCATTTCATGCTCATAGACGCAGGCGATAAAGCCGCTTTCGTCAAGGTGATGAAGATACTTGAAACAGAGGGGGTTAAGCAGCTCGATTATTTATTGCTGTCAAATCCCGACGCAGGACATATCGGCGGCGCGGCTGACATTCTTTGGCGGGTGAAAACGAACTGCCTGATATTGCCAAGGATTTCCGATACGCTTACTTCCGATAGCTCCGATTTCTATTCGGTTACGGAAGCGGCGGGAGGTATGCAGGTCGAAGTCCGTACCGCGGGAGATTCACATTTTACACTCGGAGGCTGTACATTTGATACGTTCGTTCCACACAAGGCCTATGAAGAGGTGGGCGATAATTCGGTGTATGTCAGGCTTTGCCACGGCGACAACAGCTTTCTTTTCACAGGCAACAGCGGCAGGGCAGAAGAGGAAGAGTTTGTCGGCAGAGGGACGAAGCTGTCATCGAACGTTCTAAAAGCAAGCAATCATGCGGGGCGGGATTCCTGCTGCTCGGAACTGCTTTCCTCTGTAATGCCCGAATATACGGTTATTTCCTGCGCCAAAAACGATTCTCGCGGCAACCCGAACCGCGACACCCTGCGGCGTATCCGCAAGTTTTCGCCTAATGTGCTTATGACCTGTGATTACGGAACGATCCGTTTCGATTCGGACGGCAGCCGAATCAAAGTCTCGGCAGGATACGAGCACATCTCGGACAGTTCATCCGATAATCATGAAGAAAATGATGATAGCAAAACAGATAATCCGTCATAAAAACGCAGACAAGCCCGAAGACCTGTCTGCGTTTTTGATTAGTATATCAATATAACGAGGAGATAATAATTCAGTTATCCGTTCCGTCCTTGATGATGCCCTCAGCCCATTCTTTAAGCTCTTCCTTCGTGACAGATGGTCTGAACAGCTTTGAATCGACTATCTCGCCCTTTCCGTTCAGAAAAGGCAGCAGTTTTTCTGCCGTTTTGCCGATGTCGCTGCCGCCCGAGGTCGCAAAGAGGGCTATCCTTTTGCCCGACCAGTCGTAGGCTTTTATAAAATCCGCAATGATATTCGGCGCTCCGTAATACCATATCGGAAAGCCTATAAATACAGTATCGTACTCCTCAAAACCGCTGATCTTTTCCGCGATCGCGATCTCCTTTTTGCCGATCTTTTCCTTGTTGCACCGCGCAAGAGGATTTGTCCATTTAATATCCGCATCTGTGTAAGGTTCGGCGGGTTTGATCTCAAAGATCGCGATGCCTGCCTGTCTTGCGAGATTTTTGGCGACCTTCGCAGTGGTTCCTCCCACCGAAAAGAATGTAATCAACGGTTTGCTCATACCGATCAACTCCTGTCAGTTCATTTTCAAAAGGGAGCCGCAGATCGGCTCCCCCTTACCGAAGTATCAATTTTATTTTTAAGGCAGAACACCGAGCTTGACCTTCCACCCTGCGATATACTGCTGCAATACAGCAAGATCATAAATATCAATGTCTCCGTCGGGATAAACGTCGGCATTTTTTTTGTTTATAGACACACGCCAACCTGCAACGCTTTTCTGCAAAAGTGTAAGATCGTCTATATCAACGTCGTTGTCGTTGTCAACATCGCCAAGTTTCTGGCTTGAACCTCCGCCCGAAAAATCTGTGGGATTATTCGGGTCAAGAGCTACTATGACAGGAGCGCTGTTATTTGTATAATACCATCTCACCATACCGTCCGAGCAGAGTACGGGGTCGCACTCGGAAAGCATGATCTCATCGCTCTGCTTTATGCCTCCCTGAAGTGTACCGTCGGCGCTTACTATGGCTATCTTGGTAACTTTGTTTTCACGCCAGATGACGAGTATCTTGTTGTCGTTGATCTTGACCAGTTTCGGCGCGGAACATTCAACGCCCTTGCCGTAGCTTGTAAGCTTGACCGTCTTGACGGATGTCGATGAACCGATGCTTGTTTTCGGGACGCTGAAAAGATAGATGTTCCTTATCGAATCGTTCGGCAGAGATCCGTTAAGGATATTGCCCATTTTCAAGGCGACGATAACGTTGCTGCTCGTTACCTCCATATCGCCTGCCTGAACGGTGGTGTAGTTATCACCGATATTTCCCGGAACAGTAAGGAGGGTGGTGCTGCTTATATTCTTGCTTGGCGGAGAGTATTTGTGCAGCCTCAGTGTTCTCGGATACGCGTCTCCGAGATCGAAGCCGTAGACCGAGCTGCTGTCCGCGACAGTAAGCTGATCGAACGAATGGCTTTGATAACCGAAGGGTCCTACATAAGAAAATGATACACTATTGGGGTCGGCGGACACATAATACATTTTACTGGTATCGTAGGAGAATTCCTCTTCATCAAGGATAAAGTCCATATTCGACTGATGATGAATACCGTTTTTATCCTTGAACATTTCGTGGCAGGTGTGTATGTAAAGCATTCCGTTCAGCTCTGACATACTACACGATCCTGCCTCAAAGGGAAGATAGGTGTTGCACCCCTTGAAATAAACATATTTGTAACTATTGAAATTCTTGTCGTATCTTGTGACACAAATAACGGGTTTTGACGTGCTTTCGGAAAGATTTTTCTGTCCGGTAACGACAAAATTGTATTTTTTGCCGGCAAAGAAACCGCCGAATAACGGTTCGGTGATGTCAGTGTTTGTCAGGCTGAGGTTTTTCTTGCTTATCAGCGCCCCCGTTGACATATTATAATTTTCAACTACAAGATAGGGAGAAACATATTCGACTCTTGTCAGCACTCCGCTGCTGCTTTCATACATATAAGAATTTATGACTCTTCCGGTATTATATGTATTGGTTTTTATCTTGACATTCGTTGAATTATTTGAAACGGTTCCGCCGCTGATTACCTTTATGCTGCCGGCGGCGTCTGCTCTTAAAGAAAAGTCGCTCCGAACGCCCGGCAGACAGCTGCCTGCAAGAGCCGCAGCACATAAAAAGGCAGTGAGCCTTTTTGCTATTTTACTAATCATAGTATCGACCTCCAAAATAAAAGTCTGCCTTATAATACCGAAGACTACGGCAGAAGTTTTTTTCGTAGTTTTACCCTTTATTAGTATAATATCACAAAATGAAAGTTTTTTCAATAGCTACTAATACAGAAAATAGCA
>JAILFF010000210.1 GCA_024697705.1 Ruminococcus sp. | reverse complement strand
TGATGGGACTTGGGTATACCGAACAGGAGCTGGAATACGCTCATCTGATATCTCGTTCCCAGAATAATACAAAAAAGACATTTGATTTTTATGTGAACAGGGCGATGTTCCCGTTTATTGATCTGCGGGGAAATATACTGGGCTTCGGCGGAAGAACATTGGGCGACGATAAACGCAAGTATATTAACCCGATGGACAGCGCATTCTATGATAAGAACAAGTTTCTGTTCTCTCTTAATATAGCGAAGAATGAGGCGGTAAAGACAGGAAAATTCATTCTCTGCGAGGGGAATCTTGACGTCGTTTCGCTGACGCAGGCGGGCTTTGAGAACGCGATAGCAAGCTGCGGAACGGCTCTCACCGAAGGACAGGTCAAGCTGCTGAATACCTATGCCAATGAGATAGTCATCTGCTATGATGCCGATGAAGCGGGGCGCAAGGCAACGCTCAAAGCGATAGATATTATCCGCGGATGCGGATTCAAGGCAAGTGTTCTGACCGTCAGGGGAGCCAAAGACCCCGATGAATTTATAAAGAAATACGGTGCCGCAGCTTTCGGAAATCTTCTTGAAAAGGCTGAGACCGCGCTTGATTACCGTCTGCGGATAGAAAGCGAAAGGTTCGATATGACCTCTCAGCGCGGCAAATTCGATTTCAAGGACGCGGCAGTCCCTATACTTGCGGGGATCGATAAAAAGACCGAATACGAATATTACGCCAAAAAGGTCGCCGATTCCGTTGAGGTATCCTTTACCGCCATTGATGAGGAGGTAAACGCCTTTAAAAGCGGAAAGCGCCGCAAGGAACAGCGCCGCGAGGAACAAAGCGTCAGGAACTTTTCCTACCTGCGCGAAACGATCTCACCCGACATCTCGCAGCATACGGGAGAGTTCAACGCGGAGGAAATGATCGTAACATACCTTTATCTTAATCCCGATAAGTGTAACTATCTTTCGCAGATACTTCCTTCCAATAAATTCCTTACCGAATTTAACCGAAGGGTATATGAGTTTCTGCTCGATCGGATAAGCGGAGGCTTCGATCACTCGCTGTCCTCCATGCCCGAATCGTTCTCGGTGGACGAGATCGGCAGGATCACAGCCATGATAGTCCGCAGACAGGAGGAGGGGCTTACCGACGAGGTAGCTCATGAATGTATCGAAAGGCTGAACAGCTACAAGCCGAAACGCGATCTCGGCAGCCTTACCGAAGACGAGATAAGGGCGTTCATGAACGAACAGAAGAAAACTTAAAGCGGTCATTGCCGCGCAGTAAACATTTGGAATTTTTAACGAAAAAGAAAAAGCGGCGAGCATTATGGATTCAAAAACAGCCGTTGAACAGCTTTTGGAAAAGGGAAAGGCTGCCGGATCTCTGTCGGCAGGGGAGATAAGCGATTCGCTTGAACGTGTTGAACTCGACGATGAACAGATCGATGCTTTCTATGAAAGCTGCGCCGTTCTTGGAATCAAGCTGATCGACGATCTTGCCGTAGAGGACGAGATCGTTGATGACAGCATCTCCGATAAGGAACTGTTGGCAGACGATGGCGAGTTCCAATACGACAGCGTAAAATCATATTTTAAGGAAATAGGAAGATTTCCGCTGCTAAGCAGAACAGAGGAGCTTGAGCTTGGCGAGATCATGGCAGGCGACGACCCTGTGGCGTCGGAAAAGGCAAGAAACCGATTGATAGAATCTAATCTGAGACTTGTGGTTTCGATAGCGAAAAAGTATACGGGCAGAGGGCTCGGATTCCTTGATCTTGTTCAGGAAGGAAATACCGGGCTTATCAAAGCGTCGGAAAAGTATGACCACACAAAGGGGTTCAAGTTTTCGACATACTCGACATGGTGGATTAAACAGGCTATTGCCAGAGCCATTGCCGACAAGGGCAGGATCATTCGTATCCCTGTACATATGTACGAGAGCATTAACCGCGTCAGAACCGCGGAAAACGAACTGCTGAACGAGTTCGGACGTGCGCCGACCATCGAGGAGATTGCGGCATATCTTAATATGAACGAGGAAGACGTCAGAGAGGTACGCAGGATAATCGCGCAGGAACCAACCTCGCTCGAAACACCTATCGGCGACGAAGAGGACAGTCATCTCGGAGACTTTATACCCGATACCGAATCGGAGACTCCCGAGGAGGCTTCGGAGCAGAAGGCGCTTCACGAGCAGATCAATCGTGTGCTTATGACTCTTTCGGAACGCGAGGAAATGGTCATCAGACTGCGTTTCGGGCTCGACGACGGAAAGGTCAGGACGCTTGAACAGGTGGGCGAGATATTCAATGTAACCCGTGAGAGAGTGCGGCAGATCGAGGCAAAGGCTATCAGAAGGCTTCGGAGCATTAATCGTTGGCGCAAGGTCGGAATGAGCATACGCCAGTTTGAGGAGCTTAAGGCACAGTCTCCCGCAAAGGTCTCTAATAAGGAAGTGAAATAAGTCCCTCCGTGTTTTACGGCGCTTTAAATCAGCCGCGGGACTTTAAAGAAAGGTTGATAAAAATGGATAAAAAGAAGATAATGGACAATTTGCTCGAACACGGCAAGGCGGGAGGAAAGCTCACGACCAAGGAGATCAACGACGCTCTTGAAAAGCTTGATTTCGACGTTGAGCAGATCGACCACTTCTATGAAAGCTGCGAGGAATTCCATATTGAAATAATCGACGATATAATGCCCGACGATGAAATGGTCTTCATCAATCCAGAGGACGATATTTCTCCCGAGGATATTGATATAGGTCTTTCGACCGACGGCATTGCGATAGATGACCCCGTAAAGATCTATCTGAAGGAGATAGGCAGAGTGCCGCTTCTTACTTCGGAGGAAGAGATACAGCTTGCCGAAAAGATGTCCGGCGGCAAGGAGGAGGAGGCTCGGAAAGCGAGAAAGCGCCTTGCCGAAGCGAACCTCAGACTT
This sequence comes from Ruminococcus sp., assembly GCA_024697705.1. Taxonomy (GTDB): domain Bacteria; phylum Bacillota; class Clostridia; order Oscillospirales; family Ruminococcaceae; genus YE71. The sequence continues at coordinate 2,580 of JAILFF010000210.1, read as the reverse complement.
GTGGTATCAATTGCCAAGAAATACGTCGGAAGAGGCATGAGCTTTCTTGATCTTATCCAGGAAGGCAACATGGGTCTTATCAAGGCGGTAGAAAAATACGATTATACCAAGGGCTTCAAGTTTTCGACCTACGCTACCTGGTGGATACGTCAGGCTATCACAAGAGCTATCGCCGACCAGGCAAGGACGATACGCATACCCGTTCACATGGTTGAGACGATAACCAAGGTCAAGAAGGCTTCGAGTCAACTGCTGCATCAGAACGGTCACGACCCCTCTCCCGAAGAGATAGCCGAATATCTCGATCTGCCCGTTGATCGTGTCCGCGAGATCATGCGCATAGCTCAGGATCCCGTTTCGCTTGAAACTCCCATCGGTGAGGAGGAGGACAGCCACTTGGGCGACTTTATCCCCGATGAGGATGCTCTCGCCCCGCAGGAGGCTGCTTCTCAGGTAGCTCTTAAGGAACAGATCAATCAGGTTCTCTCAACGCTTACCGAGCGTGAGGAAATGGTTCTCCGTCTGCGTTTCGGTCTTATTGACGGACGTTCCCGCACGCTTGAGGAGGTGGGGCAGCAGTTCAGAGTTACCCGTGAGCGTATAAGGCAGATCGAGGCAAAGGCTTTAAGAAAGCTTCGCCACCCCAACAGGAGCAACAAGGTCAAGGATTATCTTGACTGATCTGCTCCCGACAGCCGCAGGAATATTCGATCGTGCGGCTGCATATCATAATAAACAGGTAATTGGTATTTAGTCTATGTATATAACACTTGAAGCGGATTATGCGGTAAGGATAGTATCTGTACTTTGCCTCGACCGCGGCAGGCTTGATGCGGGCACGATCTCGGAAAGAGCGTGCGTTACGCTGAGGTTTGCGCTTAAGATACTCAGAAAGCTCGTTTCCGCAGGGCTTGTCAAATCATTTAAGGGGAGCCAGGGTGGCTACAAGCTGATCGCAGAGCCGTCCGAGATCACACTGGGAATGGTGATCGAAGCAATAGAGGGTACATATTACTTTTCGAGATGTCTTGCGCCTGATTGTGAATGTAATCGCGGAGCAGACGGTATATGTTGCTATCAAAAGGCATTCGGCGAGATCACCGATACGGTGCGTAAAAAGCTTTCAAGCTATAATTTTGCCGATATGATAGCTTCTTCAGCGGAGTTTAAGGTATCGGCAAATGAATAAGCAGGAATTTGATCTTAACGAAAATGCCCGTAAGAAGATAAACGAGCAGTACGAATATGCTGATGAGCGTGTATCCCGCTCGGGTGGGGGAAGAATTCCGCAGAAAAAGCCCGTTTCCCCGCCCCAAAGACCAACTGTCGTAAAAGATGCCGCTCCGCAGGTTTCTTCGGATAAGCCCGCCGTAAAAAAATCGGGCAGTAACAGAAAACCTGTAAGAAGACCGGCTGTAAACCCAACCCCGCCGCGGGAACCAGAGGCGCAAAGCCCTCCGCATCAGGAGGAAACAGTTCAGGAAACTGTCAAAGTTAAGAAAGAACGGAAATCAGACCCGAAGCGTGAACAGGCACGCAGAAAATTTTGGCGGATATACAGACGATTTGCCGTTGTGATAATAATACTTGGTACAATATATATCGCGCTGAATGTCGGTTTTTTGTACTATCGCGGTCAGCTTTGGTTCAACGAGCCGAGAAAGCGCGATTATCCCGTGAGGGGAGCGTTAGTCACCTCTGCGTTGGGTGAAATGGATTGGGAAGAGTTTCAGTATCAGATGATAACCTTTGCTTATGTCCGCGCTACGAGAGGTACGAAATTCATTGACGAGCAGTACGCCGCGAATCGTCCCGGGATAGACGACAGCAGACTATGGGCGGGATTTTACCACGAGTTTGATTTTAACGAGGACGGCACGGAACAGGCAGAGCATTATATCAAAACAGTCGGAGAGCTTGACGGAGAGCTTCGACCTGCGGTAAAGCTGACTGCCTACGGCGCCTATAAGCTCCGAATGAGGAGCGCCGAAAAGGTCGAGGACCAGCTGAAAAACTATCTGAACCGAATAAAGCAGGAATATGGCAGACGCGCTATAATAATGTGTGACAATGACTGTTATGAAAAATATATCAAGCCATATTTTTCCGATCAGACGCTTTGGCTGATAGATCATTTCAGTGAACCCGATAAAAATTCCGACTGGGCGCTGTGGGAGTATAATCCTCGTGTGCGTTCGCTGGGTTATTCCAACAATAAGGAGTATTATTCGGTCGTAGTTTATCGTCACGGCAAGGATATTGCTAATTTCAGAAAATATTTTGAGATCGGCTACGAATAATACCGAAAACCGTATAAGTTCAAAAGAAAACTGTGTTTGTCAACCCCGAAGTGCATAAAAAGGTCTCGAAAAAGTGCATAACCTTTCAGCACCGATTTTGTTGTTCAGGAGCCTGAGTTGTGCATAGCAGGGGCGCTCCTGTGAGACCCTGTTGTGCATTTTTGGAGACCTTTGGGACGTTGAACGCTTGTGCGCAGGTTCCCGCCGTAGTGGAGCGGAGCGTAACGAAGGCGGGAACCTGCGCGGCGGCTCACGACTCGTGGGGTGTTGTCTGCCGCTT
>JAILFF010000205.1 GCA_024697705.1 Ruminococcus sp. | reverse complement strand
TCTCTCCATTATAATTGAAATATTTCTTTATTGAATCCAAATACCAGAAATTCTCTGGCAAAGGACGTTCATCGGTTTCTTTAATATCTCCATATTCTAATATATTCTCAGTGTCGAAATAAGTTTTAAAGATATTGGTAGCTTTTTCTTTAATATCATTAGGGGAATCCCAATTATTTAGGGATTTAAGTCCTTTTGGGAAAAATGTACGTGCTATATTGCCTTCAAAATCATAAGCAACCGCTTCTCCTAATGTCTTTCCATGCTTGCAATAGAGCGCATTGATTTTTATATCATTTGTTTTATGCTTAAATTCAAACTTGCCCTCTGTTTCATCATCAGCAAGCGTCTTATTCAAATCCACATCAAAATCATATCTGTCACCGTACTGTTCTACAAGATCGCTCACGGTAAGATAGCCGCCGCATTTGAAAACATCATTGCCTATCTGGATAAGACCAGAAGTGAAGTCAGCGTCAAGTATCTCTTGACAAGGCTCATAGCCTTCTTTCTTTTCGGCGGAAGAAGTGGTTTCCTCGCCGCCGTCAACGCCTTCAAGGTCTTTCTCTAAATCTTCCTCGGTCATGTTATCGAGTTTTTCAGCCTTTTTCTCGACTTCTTTCTCAAAATCTTCTTCCTTCATGCTGTCGAGCTTTTCAGCCGCTTTCTCAAAGTCCTTCTCGGTAGGTTCGCTTGAACCCGAACCGCCGCAGGCGGTCATGCTAAGAGCGAGGACAGTTGCAAGAGCGAGGGATAAAATTTTCTTTTTCATGATTTTGTTTTCCTTTCAATAATACTTCATTTTCTATCATTATATCACACTCCTTTATAGATGTCAAGCAGTTTTGCTTCTTTATCACGAAAATCAATTCTGCTCCATTTATTGGAGGTATCTACGGGCGCACACATAGGTGCGCCCCTACATAATGTTTCATGCGTTATCTAAAAACGGATTATTTAAAAATTTTGTTAAATCGTCATTGTAATCATTGACTTTTTCGGCTGTATGATGTATAATATAACATGTAAGTTATTTTTGAACGACGGCGTTCCTTATCGGGGGACGCTGTCTTTTTTTGTCTGGAGGAATAATTATGTGTTCGATCATGGGCTGGTGCGGTGGTCACGTTGACAGACATCTGTTTGATATGGGCTTTGAAGCCACTGTTTCAAGAGGTCCCGACTGTTCCGAGGTCATTGATATCGGTAAAGGTCTGCTCGGTTTTCACAGACTTGCCATAATGGGACTGCACCCCGAGGGTATGCAGCCGTTCGAGCTTAACGGCAGCTATGCAGTCTGCAACGGCGAGCTTTACGGATTTGAAAAGACCCGCGCCGAGCTTATCAAAAAAGGATATACATTCAAAAGCGGCTCCGACTGCGAGATAATCCTGCCGCTTTATAAGGAGTACGGTACCGATATGTTCGCGGAACTCGACGCCGAGTTTGCCTGCATCATCTTCGACGGCGAAAAGAACGAATTTATCGCCGCACGCGACCCGATAGGAATTCGCCCGCTCTATTACGGCTATTCCGCAAGCGGCGATATAGTTTTTGCAAGCGAGCCGAAAAACCTCACCTGCATCTGCGATAAGATCATGCCGTTCCCGCCCGGACACTATTATAAGGACGGCAAATTCGTCTGCTACAACGATATCACCCGCGTTGACAAAGTTTGCTCGGACGATCTCGAAACCGTCTGCGGGAATATCCGTGAAAAGCTTATCAGGGGCGTTGAAAAAAGGCTTGTCGCCGACGCTAAGGTGGGCTTTCTGCTTTCGGGCGGACTGGATTCGTCGCTCGTTTGCGCCATCGCCGCGAAATGCTCGGACAAGCCGATACGCACCTTCGCGATCGGCATGAGCACCGACGCTATCGACCTTAAATACGCCAAGGAAGTTGCTGACTACATCGGCAGCGAGCACACCGAGGTCATCATGACCGAACAGGACGTTCTCGACGCGCTTGAAACGGTGATCCATCTGCTCGGAACATACGATATCACCACTATCCGCGCAAGCATGGGAATGTACCTTGTCTGCAAGGCGATACACGAGCAGACAGATATCCGCGTTCTGCTTACTGGCGAGATCTCCGACGAGCTGTTCGGATACAAGTACACCGATTTCGCGCCCTCCGCGGAGGCTTTCCAGAAGGAGTCGCAGAAGCGTGTGCGCGAGCTTCATATGTACGACGTGCTGCGTGCCGACAGATGCATTTCGGTAAACTCGCTCGAAGCAAGAGTACCTTTCGGCGATCTTGACTTTGTAAAGTACGTTATGGCTGTCGATCCCGCGAAAAAGCTCAACACCTACAACAAGGGCAAATATCTGCTGCGCCACGCCTTCGAGGGCGACTGGCTGCCCTATGATATCCTTATGCGCGAAAAGGCGGCATTCTCCGACGCGGTCGGTCACTCGATGGTCGATGATCTTAAAGCGTATGCCGAGAAATATTACACCGACGAGGAATTCGAGAGCAAAAAGGCGCTGTATTCCGACCCCGCGCCGTTTACCAAGGAATCGCTTCTTTACCGCGAGATCTTCGAGAAATACTATCCCAAGCAGAACGGCATGATAGTCGATTACTGGATGCCCAACAAGGAGTGGGAAGGCTGCAATGTAAACGACCCCTCCGCGAGAGTGCTTTCAAACTACGGCGCAAGCGGCTGCTGACGGCTGTGTTATCCGTACTATTTAAATACCTTTCATATACAATACAGACCTCCGCGAAGAACAGAAGCTCACGGAGGTCTGATTTTTCAAATATGTTCTTCAAACAGCCCGCAAAAAAAGACGCTCCCGACATCGGAGGCGTCTTTAAATTATGATACTCAAAGAGACTATCTTATATCTCTTATCTTTTATCTGTTCAGATATTTTCCTGCCGAAATGACCGCGTTCGCGCCGTCCGCAGCGGCGGTTATCACCTGACGGACGTTCTTCGTGCGCACATCTCCCGCCGCGAACAAGCCCTTCGCAGAGGTCGCGCCGTCCTCGCACGCTTTGATATAGCCCGTTTCGTCAAGCTCCGCTATACCCTTTACAAGCGCCGTGTTGGGCAGCGTCCCGACGGCAGCGAATACGCCGCTTACCGCAAGCTCCCTCGATGCGCCGTCCTGCGTTATGGCAATGCTTTCGACGTTCTCGCCGCCCGTTATCTCCGTCGGCACTGCGTTTAAGACAAGCTCGATATTTTCCGAAGCTCTTACCTTATCGGCAAGCGTTTTGTTTGCGCGGAACTCGGCGCGGCGGTGTATCAGATAAACTTTCTCGGAGGTCTTTGAGAGATAAAGCGCGTCCGAAAGCGCCGTGTCTCCGCCGCCTACCACGGCAACGGTCTTGCCCGCAAAGAAAGCACCGTCGCAGAGGGCGCAGTATGACACTCCCCTGCCGAGATAATCGCTTTCGCCTTTAATGCCGAGCTTTCTCGGTGAAGCTCCGAGCGCGTAAATAACGGCTTTCGCTTCGAGGCTGCTGCCGTCGGCGAGTGTTATCTCCCACGCGCTGCCGTTTTTTGAAAGAGCCGTCACCTCGCCCTCGATGAATTCGGTGCCGAGCGCTTCGGCGTGTTCGCGCAGCTTATCGCCGAGAGTGTAGCCGTCAATGCCGTAAAAGCCGGGGAAATTATCCACCCTTTCGGCAAAGGCTATCTGCCCCGTGCCCAGGTATTCCTTTTCGATAACGGCGAAATCCGGTCCCGCACGGCTCGCGTATATAGCCGCAGTCAGCCCTGCGGGTCCGCTGCCGAGTATGATAAGATCGTACATATTTCAGTCCTCGATCACGAGCTGTTCCTTCTCCGACTTGTCGCCCTCGATGTGGAAGGAATTCAGCACGGGCTCCGCGTCCATCAGAGAAAGTATCATATAGCTCGCACTGCTGTCATAGGCAAGGCGCTTGTCCTCGTCGGAGGGACGGGAGGGCGATACGGGGTGCGAGTGCCAGTTCCCGAGAGGGGTGAGACCGTTAGCACGCATATCCTTGACCGCCGTCAGCTGTTCCTTCGGGTCGAGGGTGAAATGCTCCTCCGCATGGTCTACGTTCGTTAAGATATAGACCTTCTTTATTATCTTGTCGCCGCCCGAGAGCTCCCCCGCGATAAGCCCGCAGGCTTCAATGGGCGCTTCTTTCCTCGCGTGGGCGACTATCTTTTCAAAATCGCTTTTCTTAAGTTTTATCATAAGCCCGTACCGTCACATTCTGCCTGTTCGTAGTCGATAAGCTCCGTAATTGTGGGGTGATCGCCGCATACCGCGCAAGTGTGCGTGTCGGCAGGCAGCTTTATTTTCCGAAACTGCATTTTAAGCGCGTCGTAGGTGAGCAGATATCCTGTCAGCAGCTCGCCCACGCCCAAGATGTACTTGACAGCCTCCATCGCCTGCAAGCTGCCGATAACGCCGCCCATCGCGCCTATTACGCCCGCCTGTTTGCAGGTGGGAACAGCGTCCTTCGGGGGAGGGTTCTTGAACACGCAGCGGTAGCAGGGACCCTTGCCCGGAACATAGGTCATCAGCTGACCCTGAAAGCGTATGATTCCCGCGTGGCAGAAGGGCTTCTTCGCCATTACGCAGGCGTCGTTGATCAGGAACTTCGCGGGGAAATTATCCGTGCCGTCGATGATGAAATCGTAGTCCTTGATGATATCAAGAATGTTCTCGCTCGAAATGAACTCGTGATAGGTGATTACCTTGACGTCGGGGTTCATAGCCTCCATCGTTTCCTTTGCGGACTGCACCTTCGGCTTTCCGACATCGGCGGTCTGATGGACTATCTGCCGCTGGAGGTTCGACAAATCAACCTCGTCCGCGTCGGCAATGCCTATCGTACCGATACCCGCAGCAGCAAGGTACATCGCGACGGGAGCGCCCAATCCGCCCGCGCCGATTATCAGCACTTTTGCGTTAAGCAGCTTCTTCTGACCCTTTGCGCCGACCTCTTTTAAGATTATGTGGCGCGAATAACGCTCTATCTGTTCGTTTGTGAAAGCCATTATCTGCTGCCCCCTCCCATGAAGTAAAGGAACTCTACGCTGTCGCCCTCTTTGAGCGCTGTGTCGGCGAAGGTGCCTGCTTCAACAAATTCGTCGTTCACCGAAACGGTAACGTAATCGGGCATTTCGACATTCTCGTTCACGATAAGCTCCGCGACGGTCAGCCCGTCCTTGACTTCCTTTTTCTCTCCCGCTACTGTTATGTTCATTTTTATCTCTCCTTAATTTGAATTTATAAGACCGATAAGCTCGTCCTTTTTCGCCGCGCCCCTGATGCGCGAGACCTCCTCGCCGTTTTTGAAGAGTATCAGCGTCGGGGCGGCGAGAACGCCGTATTTTTCGGTAAGTTCTTTCTCGAAATTGGTGTTTATCTTGACTATTTTAAGCTTACCCTCGTACTCGCTTTCGAGTTGGCTCAGTATCGGCGACATTCTCTTGCAGGGTATGCAGCTGTCCGAATAGAAATCGGCAAGCACGGGAATTTCCGAACCAAGCACCTCGCTGCCGAACTCCGCCGCCGTTATCTTTGCGGGCATATCAGTCACCCACTTTCTTTACGATGAGCTGATAGGTGCCGTCGCCGTTCTCGGTGAGGGAAAGCACCTCGTGACCCTCCTCCTTGATGCTCTTGGGGACGTTCTGCACGGGCTCGCCGTCGTTCAGCCTTATGGAAAGGATATCGCCGTCGTCAAGCTCTTCGAGGGCTATCTTCGCCTTTACAAATGTTATCGGGCAGTTTACGTCGGTGATGTCGATGCTGTCAGTGATGTTATATTCTGCCATTTTATTTTCCTCCGTTCATACTTTTCTACGCCGTAAATATCATGTTTCCCCAAATATAAAAGTTATTTCGGAAAATCGAGAAAAAGCACGATATATTGTCGTTTTTACGATATTCCGCTGTTCGGAAAATCGGTGACGTTATCTCGGAAAATGCAGTTTTGAAATCCACGCCGTTATCGTTTTTCCGAAATAAGAATGAGCCGCGGAAAATCGTAAAACACACGCTATTACGCACTATTTCTCGATTTTCCGAAATAAGAAATTGTTCTTGGGGCTTATTTTGTCTTTTCGATAGCCTGCGCGAAATCTTCGATAAGATCGTCCGCGTCCTCGATGCCTACGCTTATGCGTATCGAATCATCGTAAACGCCCGCGCTCAAACGCTGCTGCTCGGTGCTGTGAGTGTAGATCGTGCTTGCGGGGTGAATGACGAGCGTCCGCAAGTCGCCGATATTCGTGGCGATAGAAGCGTATTTCAGGCTGTTCATCAGCGCAAAAGCCTTCTCTCGGCTGCCCGCACGTATCGTCACGATAGCGCCGCCTTTTCCCGAAAGCTCGGTCTGCGAAAGCCCGTAATAGGGCGAGGACTTAAGCGCGGGGTAACCCACCGTCACGCCTTCGGTCTGCTCGAAGAATTCCGCAAGCTTAAGCGCGTTCTCGCAGCATCGCTCCATGCGAAGCCCCAGCGTTTCAAGCCCGACGATGTTCATGTAGGCGTTGAACGGCGAGATACAGCAGCCCGTATTGCGCCAGATGCGGTTTCTGAGCTTTGAGATAAACGCGAAAATGCCGAACTTTGCGAAGTCCCCGAACTGCGGGAAATTGCCGCCGCCCCATTTGAAGCTGCCGCCGTCAACGATGATACCGCTTATCGAATTGCCGCCGCCGTTTATGTACTTCGACGAGGAATGGATCACAATATCCGCGCCGAGCTTAAGCGGGTTCACAAGATAGGGCGTTGCTGTCGTGCTGTCAACAATGAGCGGGATACCGTTCTCGTGACACGCCTTTGCAAGCCCCGCAATGTCCGCGACATCGAGCTTCGGGTTGCCGATAAGCTCGGTGAACACCGCCTTTGTGCGTTCGGTCATCGCCGCGCATACGGTTTCATATGTTACTGTGTCGAGAAACTTCGCCGTGATGCCGAAGGCGCTTAAGTCTTCAAAAAGCTCTATCGTTCCGCCGAACAGCCCCGAGCTTACTATCACCTCGTCGCCCGCCTGCAAAATGTTCATGAGGGTAGTGGATATAGCCGCCATTCCCGACGAACAAGCCACCGCCCCGATGCCGCCTTCGAGCGCTGCCACGCGCTTTTCAAATGCGTCAACGGTGGGATTTCCGACGCGGGTGTAGGAATAGCCCGCCGCCTTGTTATTGAATACTTTTTCGAGCTGCTCCGCCGAATCGTAGGCAAAAGCGCTCACCTGATAGACAGGCGGCAGCGTTTCGCCCCTACTGTTCTTATCGGGTTTGACGGTGTGCAGCAGAGAAGTATTGAATTTCATATTTTTATATTCACCCTCTTTTCCGATTCCTGAATCTTCCAATTCCTGAATCTTCCGATTCTTAGAAATACAGCAGAAATATGTCTGCTGCACTTCTCAAAAACGGTAGAAAAATATGCGGGTGACGGGACAGCCCCTTGCCGCCCCGCTTGACCGCAAATTAATTTATGCCAAAGTTCTGATGCCCTGAACGAGCCTGTCGATATCCCCGAAGGAATTGTACAGCGCAAGCGTCGGACGGACTGTGCCTTCAAGCCCGAAATGACGAAGGATAGGCTGCGCACAGTGATGACCCGTGCGGACGGCTATGCCCAGCTCGTTCAAGCGCTGTCCGACTGCCTCGTTATCTACGCCGTCAAGCACGAAGGAAAGCACGCTCGCCTTGTTGGTCGCGGTGCCGATCAGGTGAAGACCGTTTATCTTCTTCATCTCCTTCATCGCGTAGACGAGAAGCTCGTGCTCGTGACGGTTTACCTCCGGCATACCGATAGAGTTCAGATATTCGAGAGCCGCGCCTAAACCCACAGCGTCTGCTATGCTGCCCGTGCCCGCTTCAAACTTGTTCGGGGCGGGATTGTAGATGGTGCGCTCGAAAGTAACGTCCTTTATCATGTTTCCGCCGCCGTGATAGGGTCTTGCGGTTTCGAGAACGTCCTTCTTTCCGTAAACAGCGCCTATGCCCGTCGGTGCGAATATCTTGTGACCCGAGAACACGAAGAAGTCCGTGTCAAGCGTCGAAACGTTTATCGGGATATGCGCGAT
>JAILFF010000082.1 GCA_024697705.1 Ruminococcus sp. | reverse complement strand
TCTACCTTTTCGCAGCATTTTATCGCGAACTGACCGTCCTTGTCAAGATCGACCGTCACCACGGTATTCATCTCGATAGCTCCCGCGAGAATGTTCTTCGCAACAAGCGTTTCGATATGCTGCTGAATGTATCTGCGGAGCGGTCTTGCGCCGAATGCGGGATCGAAGCCGCGGTCGATAACGGCTGTCATAGCTTCGTCCGTCACCTTTACCGAAATGCGCTTGTCGGCAAGGCGCTTGTCAAGCTGCGCGATCATCAGGTCTACGATCTTGGATATCTCCTTCTTTTGCAGCGGCTTGTAGTAAACGGTCTCGTCAAGACGATTCAGGAACTCGGGGCGGAAGCTGCGCCGCAGCAAAGCCTGTACCTCGTCGATCGACTTCTGCGCTATCGTGCCGTCCTCCTGTATGCCGTCAAGCAGACTCTGCGAACCGAGGTTCGAGGTCAGAATGATTATCGTGTTCTTGAAGTCGATAAGTCTGCCCTGCGAGTCGGTGACGCGCCCGTCGTCAAGCACCTGCAAGAGTATATTGAACACATCGGGGTGAGCCTTTTCTATCTCGTCGAAAAGCACTACCGAATAGGGCTTGCGGCGCACCGCTTCGGTCAGCTGACCGCCCTCCTCGTAGCCGACGTATCCGGGAGGCGCTCCGATCAGTCTCGAAACGCTGAACTTCTCCATATACTCCGACATATCTATACGGATAATGCTCTTTTCGTCGTCGAAGAGCGCTTCCGCCAGCGCCTTTGCAAGCTCGGTCTTGCCGACGCCCGTGGGTCCCAAGAACAGGAACGAGCCTATCGGCTGATTCGGATTCGAGATACCCGCTCTCGAACGCCATATCGCTTCGGTGACCTTCTGCACGGCTTCGTCCTGCCCGATAACGCGCTTGTGGAGCGTGTCGCCCAAAGCAAGCAGCTTTTCGCGCTCGCCCTCGACAAGCTTTGTAACGGGTATGCCCGTCCAGCGCGATACGATGCGGGAAATTTCCTCGTCGGTAACGCGGTCGCGGAGCAGGCGGTTCTTGCTGCCCGTGCGCTCTTCAAGCTCCTTTTCCTTTTCTTCAAGCTGCTTTTTCAACTCGGGACTTCTGCCGTATTTCAGCTCGGCGAGCTTATTGAGGTCATTGTCGCGCTCCGCCTTTTCCATCTCGGCGTTGCAGGCTTCGATGTCCTCACGAAGCTTCTGGATAACGGAAATGCCCTGCTTTTCGTTGTCCCACTTTGCCTTCATCGTGTCGAACTGCGATTGCAGCTCGGCAAGCTCCTTTTGGACTTCTTCAAGCTGTTCCTCCGCAAGGCGGTCGGTCTCCTTTTTGAGAGCCGCCTCTTCGATCTTGTGCTGGATTATCTTGCGGCGCACCTCGTCAAGCTCTGTCGGCATGGAATCCATTTCGGTGCGTATCATGGCGCAGGCTTCGTCTATAAGGTCTATCGCCTTGTCGGGCAAAAATCTGTCTGTTATATAACGGTCGGAAAGAGTAGCCGCCGCGATAAGCGCCGCGTCCTGGATCTTTACGCCGTGGAAGACCTCATAGCGCTCCTTCAAGCCGCGGAGTATCGAGATAGTGTCCTCCACGTCGGGCTCGGCAACGAGCACCTCCTGAAAACGTCTTTCGAGCGCCGCGTCCTTCTCAATGTACTCGCGGTATTCGTCAAGAGTGGTAGCGCCGATGCAGTGCAGCTCGCCGCGTGCCAGCATAGGCTTAAGCAGATTGCCCGCGTCCATAGCGCCGTCGGATTTGCCCGCGCCGACGATGGTGTGCAGCTCGTCAATGAAGAGGATTATCTTGCCCTCGCTCTTCTTGACCTCCTGCAAAACGGCTTTCAGGCGCTCCTCGAACTCGCCGCGGTACTTTGCGCCCGCGATAAGTGAGCCCATATCGAGCGAGAATACTTTTCTGTCCTTAAGATTTTCGGGAACGTCGCCCTTGACGATACGCTGAGCAAGTCCCTCGACTACGGCGGTCTTGCCGACGCCCGGTTCGCCTATCAGCACGGGGTTGTTCTTGGTCTTGCGGGAGAGTATGCGGATTACGTTTCTGATCTCCGCGTCGCGCCCGATAACGGGGTCCTGCTTGCCCGAACGCGCTCTTTCAACAAGCTCGGTGCCGTACTTTTTCAGCACGTTATATGTCGATTCGGGATCCTGCGAGGTAACGTTCTGATTGCCGCGAAGGGTTTTCAGCGCTTCAAAAACCTTTTCCTTTGTGATGTTAAAGCTCTTGAACAGCTTGTCCGAAGCGCCCGGAGCTTCAAGCATACCGAGAAGCAGATGCTCTACCGAAACGTAGCTGTCCTGCATACGGGTCTTGGCGGTCTCCGCTTCGGCAAGAGCGCGGTTCAGGTCGTTCGCGAGGTAGAGCGTGTCGGGCTTTGAAGAGCCCGAGACACGGGGCATTTTGGCGATCTCGTCCTCGGCAGCCTGTGTAAGCGCCTGCGGCTGAACGCCTATCATGTTCAGCAGCTCTGGGATAAGCCCTTCCTCCTGCGAGGCAAGCGCCCATAACAGATGCGGACAGTCGATAGCCTGCTGCGAATAGCGGGCGGCGATATTCTGTGCGCTGTTGAACGCTTCCTGCGATTTCGTGGTGAAATTGTTTATATTCATAAGACATTCTCCTTTCGGTGATGTTTATTTATTTTATCATTTCAGATACATAACATATATCTGGCACGGGTTGTCCTCGTCCCATAACAGCGGGAATACCTCGAACTCCTTGAATCCGCAGCTCAGATAAAACATATTTGTCTTATCATAATCGGGATATTTTCCCATCTGCACGGTTTTCACCTGCATAAAGGAATACCCCTCTTTCGCCGCGGTCTCCTTTGCCTTTTCAAACAATCCGCTGCCTATCCCCTTCCGCTGACTATCCTTTAATACGCCCATGACGGCGATCTCGATGGTGTCGCTGCCCGTCTCTTTCAGGCAAAGAAAACCGACGTACTCTCCGTTATCTTTAGCCGCGATAAATATCTGATCGGCGCTTTCGCGAATAAACTTCTCGCGGCTCTCATCGACCTCGAACCACTCCTTAAGCGATTCGAGGACTTCTCTTGCTATGCGTCTTTTTTCGTTTGTGTCTTTTATTCTTTCTGTCATATTATCTCTCCGTTAAGCTACAATATTTTTTTATCGGCAGCCAGATATTCCCGATAAAGCTCCTCGCACCTTGCGGCGGCTGACTTGATGCTCCCCGCCTCGACGCACGCCGAAAGAGCCATATCAAAGCACCTGATATACGCGGTGATTCCGTCGGCGATATCCTCGTCGGTCAGAGTATTGCTTTCCGCCGCGAAAAAATCCCGCGTGTAGCCGTTCGGCATGACCCCGCAAGGCACTCCGCCTTCATAAAACGGGGCGGTCAGCAGCTTTTCAAGCCCTGCCCAGTATGCGAAAAACTCGCCGCAAAGCTCGTTCAGCACAGCGCTCTGCGAACGCAGCGCTACTTTCAGCCGCCCCACGCAGCCCGAAAAGCTGCGGAACAGCTCCACCGAATATTTCACCGTCGGCTTATAGCGATACCTAAGCGCCGTTTTCACGAGCAGCACCGAACCCGAAGGCTGCGGCTGCGGCAAAAAACGCGGCTCCAACGCCTGTTCCACCAGCGCGAAAATCTCACGCATACGCATTTCGGGGGTGACGCAGCCTGTATGCTCGGCGAGTATGCTGTTTATCAGCCCCGAACGGTTCGTTCCCGAACGGTAGGCAAGCTCGTCTATCCGTTCGACGACTTTATCATCAAGCACTATACTGTAAACGCTCTTTCCCATACGCTGCACCCCCTTTCCTTAAACTTTATTATACCACTTTTAAATAATTTGTCAAGCTGTTTATATAAATCTACTTGCAACTTTTACGTTTTATCACAAAATCATTTTTTCGTTTACGGAATAAATGTGCAATCCGGATAAGAAGGGGCAGATTTACGCGGTATTTCGCAAAAATACTTGATTTTACGTATTTTTTGTGATATAATTAATTGTGTATGGCTTTACACAGTAAAAAGAATGTGAAAAAGAGATCAAAGGGGTTTTAAAAATGATAATTACCACGCTTGCCGCTATGGCGGCAGGTTATCTTCTGAGCGTAATGGTGGGTACGCCTTCGGCGATAAGCGCCCGTCGGCTGCTCTCGAAGCTCTGCGGGAATCTCGCGCCGAAATTCAGCCGCAGCTATCTTGACAGCGAGGACGGTCAGCACACCGGCGGAGGATTCTTTATAGCGCTTGTTATGCTGATCGTTACGCTCCCTACCGCACTGATACTTGTGCTGCTTTACTGGAAATTGCCGATAGCGGCTCTCGTCGTTGACGCGCTGATCTGCTGGTCATGCCTCGATATCCGCGAGAGCAGCCGACTTTCGCAGGCAGCGGCAAGGTGTGTGCGCTCGGGCAATCTCACGAAAGCCTCGAAGGTCGCTACGGCGCTCGGCAAGGTCGATTGCTCGGAACTCGGCTCCGAAGACATTATCCGCGCCTCCGTTCAGGGCACCGCCGACAGCACTGTTGACAGCGCTTCCCTGCTCTTCTACATGGCGCTGCTTTCGGGATTCGGCGGGATCCTTTACCGCGCCGTTGACGCCGCCGCGTCCGCAAACGTCGGCGAGGCGTTCCTCACACCGTCAAAGAAAGTCCGCGAATTCCTCTGCTTTCTGCCGGGAAAGATCGCCGCGGGGATAATGCTCGTTGACGCGCTGTTTTTAAGAATGAACGTTCACTCTGCCGAGCGCGTATTATTCACCGACCGCAAAAAGTGCGCAAGAAGATCGGTCGGCGGCTGCCGCGCCGTACTCGCGGGACTGCTCGGTATCTCGCTGCTGCCCGAAGTCGTTCTCACCGAGTCGCATAACAGGCGCACGCTCAGGATAGGCGAGCAGGTCACGCCGCCCGACTCGCAGGACATCTCGATCGCCAATCAGCTGATGCTTGGCACGGCGTTCATCATGATGGCGCTGTTCTTCATGATAAAGCTGACGGTCGGTATTTATTTCAGGTAAAAAATTATCAGCGTAATAAAAAGCAGGGCTTTACGGCTCTGCTTTTTTATTATGCGGCTTTTAAGGGAAAGCCCCATCTGCACTAATGCTAAACTATTGAATACACTGTGATTTCGGGGTCACACGTGCAAGCGATGCTCGCCCCTACAATATTTTATAGAGAAACCGGTAGTATTTGATGCGCAAACGGCGGGAGCAAGCCACCGCCCTACATGATTGCGAAAATCAATTTCATTCATGGGCGCTTAACACAGGAGCGCCACTACATTAATCGGCAAATCCATAAAAAAGAGCTGCCCGCGAAAGGCAGCTCTTTAATTATTCCAAATATCCGTCGGGAAACAGCCGACATAAACCCTTAATCCGCGGAACGAATCCCCCGCCCCGCAAAACGTGAGCGAGCTTGCGAGCGCACCCGCGGACACGCCCCCCCGCCGTAGGGGGTCACATACCGGTCAAGCCCGAACGCTCTACGCCCTCTACAAAGTATTTTTGCAGGAACGTGTACATTACGAGCAGCGGGAGTATCGACAGCAGACAGCCCGATTCGAGCCATACTATTATCTGCCGCACACTTATCGACTGGTTGTTGAACAGCGTCGCCGTCAGCGTTGCATTTAAGTTTTTCAGCATCAGCGCAACGGTGTTGTTCTGCGTGAAGAACGACGACGATACATAGAAGTCGTTCCAGTACCAAACTATCGAGAACAGGAATACCGTCAGGAACGAGGTCTTCGCGTTCGGTATCATGATCTTGACATAGGTCTCGAAGGGTCCGCAGCCGTCAAGATACGCCGCGTCTTCAAGCTCTTTCGGGAGACCGCGGAAGAACTGACGGAAAATGTAGATGAACAGACCCGCCTTGATGCCGTTCGCAAACAGCGCGGGCAGATACATCGTCAGACCGCTGTTGATGAGCGATACCATTTCCTTGCTGCCGTCGGCGTCAACATTTCCCGTGTAGAGCGGGATAATGCCGAATATCTTGAAGTAAGCGTACTGAATGTACAGCGGTATAGTCGTGATCTGCGGAGGAACGATTATCATGAGCAGCACTACCGCGAACAGCAGATTTCTGCCCTTGAACTTGAACCTCGCGAAGCCGTAGCCCGTTATCGAGCAGGTTATTACCTGTAATACCGAAGCCACGACGTTCAGAACGACCGTGTTCAGTATCGTGTTGTCAAGTGGCTTTTTCCAGTCCCATGCATCGAATTTCATAACGTGGGCTGTTTCCTTGATGTTGCTGAGAGTAAGCGTTTTGGGCAGCCATACTATCGAGGGGTCGCTCATCTGC
Source organism: Ruminococcus sp. (assembly GCA_024697705.1). Classification (GTDB taxonomy): domain Bacteria; phylum Bacillota; class Clostridia; order Oscillospirales; family Ruminococcaceae; genus YE71. The sequence continues at coordinate 16,109 of JAILFF010000082.1, read as the reverse complement.
GTATTCGGTCTGAACGCCGTCGAAAGCATGAACAGCAGAGGATACATGATTACGAAGCCCAGTCCGAAAATGATAAGTCCTCTGAACACGGGCCATACAGCGCCGAGTATTCTCTGATTGCGGTTATAGCGTATCTGCTCGGGGGTGAAGAACTTCTCCAGACCCTCTGCTTTCATGCGCTCGTAACGCGCCTTGACCGCTCTTTTCCGCTCTTTTTCAAATTCTCTCTCTTGCTTTTTGGTCGCCAATCGTATCCCCCCTTACTCTACTTCGTAATAAACGAATTTATTAACGATAGCGATTATCACCGCAAGCAGTATGCCAACGATAACGAAGTATGCCCACGCGAATGCCGCGGATTTACCGAACATCCACTGCTTGGACTGGCTGAGGACCAGCTTCATTACGTCGTTCTGCGGGTCTACGAATGAATCGACTATCGTGTAAACAAGCGCCGCTATCAGCATCGGGCTGATGTAGGGAACGGTGATCTTCCAGAAGTATTCCCAGGCGGTAGCGCCCTCCATCGAAGCCGCTTCCTTTGCGGAGTAGGGTATGCCCTGAAGCGCCGAAAGGAACAGGATTATCTGGATACCGCACTTCCATATCAGGTTCATGATATCGGAGGTGAGGACAGTGATTATGTTGGTGAGCCTGTCGCTTATGTTGTAGATTCCTAAGAAGTTCAGCAGGTCGTCAACGAGGTTCGTCTCGAACATGGTGCTGAACTGCTCGCTTCCGCCCGAGTAGCCGCCCGTGGTCATATTACCGTTGATGATGTCGATAACGGGACCCGTAGCTATGATAACGGGCAGGAAGAATATGGCTCTTGCCGCCGTTCTGCCCTTGAACTTCTGATTGAGTATTACGGCTACGAATACCGAGAACACTATAATGAGCGGGGTATTCATGAGCGTATTCTTTATCATGTTCGTCAGCGCGGGAACGTAGTTCTGATCCTGTCTGAAAGCGTAGTAGTAATTCTGGATACCGGGGTTTTTGAGCTGCATACCGCCGACAACTACGTCGGTGTCGTGGAACGACCATATCAGCGATTGTACCAGCGGCATGATGAAGAAGTATATCGTCCCGACAGCCCACAGCGCTATGAAGCCGTAGCCGTAAAGCTCCTTGCGCTTTTCGTAGGGGATCTTCGATACCTTTTCCTTTTTGGGAGCCGCCTGATTCCCTGAGTTGTTTTTATTGATAGTCATCAGCCGACCACACCTCCTTTATCAACTGCGCCCTCATTAGCGAGGTCGTAGAACTTTCCGTTCGCCCTTACGGTAAAGTCGGCGGTATTTACCTCGATAACAACATCCGAAGCGCCGTCCTTGCTGTAAGTCGTCCTTATGACGTCTCCGTCCTCCTCGTAATCGGTTATCTTGTAATCGCTTACGGGGGCGAGTATCTCCTTAGCAATTCTTGCCTGATTACCCGCGGTATCTATCCAGCCCGAGTAATGCGTGTAGTAATAGATATCGTCCTCTGTCTCGGCAAGTTCGTCTGCGGCTTCGTAGATCATGTCGTAATTCATGTCTGAGCCTGCGGCAAGCGCTCTCATGAACGTAAGGTCGGTGTTCGAGCTTGCGTTGATCGCCTTGCTTGAGAACGGGAGCACACCGTGAATGACCATCTGATAGAACGGGATATCCTCGTCGGTAACGGTGTAGCCGCTCGAATATACGGGGATATCGGTAACGGCGTCAACGTAGGGCAGGATGTAGGAATTTGCGCCCGCCGCGATGATGCTCTGTCCCTTGCCGACCGCGTCGGAATAGCCCTTTGTGATGATATTCATCGTGTCGTTGCGCGAGGTCTTGCTCTTCTTGGAGAAATCGCTTACGAGCTTCACCGACCAGTCGCCGTAGCCCATATTCTTGACACCCTTGCCCGTGAAGCTGGCTAAGGACTTGTCAAATATCTTCTGATAGGTACCCGGAGCGATAAGTGCGGGCGAAACGCCCTTTACCGCCACGCCGAACGCGGGGCTGTATCTCGACTGTCTGGAGTAGGAGCTTGAAACGCGGATAGCCGTATCGGTGAGCATACCGTAGCCCCACGAGCTTTTCTCCATGGTGAAATTGTTGATCGAGCCGTAAGCCGTCAGCGTGTCGCTGTTGAGATTCTTAAGATCGTTGGTGGAACCCAGCTTGCTCAATGAGTTGGCATTGTCGGCGGCGACTCTCCTTACGGTGTCCTTTGTCCAGTCGTTGCAGTTCATTACTATCTTTGAAGCGCCCGCCTCGATAAGCTCGCCCGCTATCTTGCCTGCCTGCTTGAAGGTCGTGAGCTTCTTCTTGATAACGATGGGTATACCCAAGATCGACTCCTTTTTCAGCACCGAGCCGTAGGTGTCGATGTAGAGCGCACTCGAATCCGCCTGCGTCTTTTCGGTAAGACCCTGAGTGGTTTCGAGGTAGTCGCGGTAGACCGCCGCACAGTCCGCGGGGGAAACGCCCTCGCTGTTTTCTACGGGCATGAATTCCACGCCGAACTGCGGGGTCTTGATGCCGTACTTTTCAAATACCATGATCTTTGTCGAGTCGCTTCCGCTCATGTAGTATTCGTCGGTGCTTCTCGTTTCAAACATGAAATAGCAGTTATTGAAAGCCTGTTTGTTCTGACCGCTTACCTGCGCGTTGACGTACACGTTTGCATTGCCCTCGGTCGCCACCATGACAAGACCGTTGTTTCCCTGTACCGTCGCCATAACGGGCAGATAAGCCTGCTCGGTAACCTTCGGCGCGTTCAGCGGAACGGCGGTGTAATCCATGCCGTAGACCTTCTGCTGATAGGCGGGATAATTTCCCTTGCCGTTGTTGTACCTGATGATCGCGCCGCTGCCGTCGGGAACTATCATATAGCCCTCGGCGGGATTGCCGTTCTCGTCAAAGCCCGAGACCGCACCCATGTATGGCGCCATGATGAGCTTGGTCAGCACCTTGCCCTGATCGCCCTCGGGCTCCGCCTCGATGATCTCGTCGGTCTTTACGTACATATGAAGTCCGCGGTCGGTAAGCTCGTAGTGAACGGTAAGCTTCACGCCGTTGGAGCTGTAATCGTACTCCGCCTTGACGCCGCCGCTCTCGACCTCCATACTTGTTTTAGCCTTCGACGAATAAGCGGGAGCGGGCAGCTCGGTGCGCTTTTCCTGTCTCAGGTCGCCGACGTTTATCGCGATAGAGGATTTTGCCTGATCTATCGGCGCTTTCTTCATGAGAGTGCCTTTTTCATCAACCGGGGTGGTATCGGCACCCGCGTTTATCGGAGAAGTCCACCAGCATTTGCCGCTCGACTTCACTTGCAGACAAAGCCGCAGCTTCTTGTCGTCCAATAAAAGCTTGTACTTATCGTTCTCAGCCGCCGGCACGCAAGCCGAAAGAGCCTCAGCTTCGGTGATCGGGTCTTCGAGCTTCGCAGCCTTTCCGCCCGAATCCTCCTCGGCGGGAGCTTCTTCGGCGGCAGCAGAAGCGTCAGCGGCGGCAGCCTCACCCTCGGCGGCGGCAGCATCGTCCGCAAAAGCGGCTGCCGAGCCTGCCGACATCAGCATGGAAAGGATAAGCGCTAAGGTCATTACTTTCTTGTAATTTTTCTTGTGCAATTCATTCAACTCCCTTCCAAATCAGCCGCGGATCCTGTATGCGATCTCGGTGTAGATCGTGTAGACAAATACATATACCTGCTGGAAAAGCGAAAGCAGAAGTATCGCTAAGAAAAGTATCAGCAGCATGGCGATAAGCGTAAGCAGTATCGAAAGCAGCGTTTTCGACAGCGAATACTGATGCACCGCCTTCATAGCCGAGATCATCAGAACTACCGACCAGCCCAGTCCGAGATAGGTAAAGAACGTGTACCAGATCGACTCGTCCAGAATGATGAAGTTCGAGATGAACACCGCTATGTAAGAGCAGAAGATGTACGGCACCAGCGCGTAAGCCGAATATATCAGTATCTTGCGGAAGGTGCCCTCGCCGTCGAGCAGCGTACAGATGCACCAGTTGCCGATGCACCATGTTATGAAGTACACCACCGACTGCACGACAAGCGGCACGACGTTGAATACCTTTACGGTGTTCGTGTTGAAGGCAAAGCCCACCATGCGGTTGTTCGCCACCATTGCGATGAACAGCAGCACGACTATCACGAGCGCTGCCGTTACTGAACCCTGCTTTTTCCAGCGAAGGTCTTCAAAGCCTTCAGAGGGGTGAAATACAACGTGTCTGACCCAACCGAGTGTTGAAAATTCATACATTGTCAGTTCTCCCCCTTCCCTGCTTTTTTCTTGAATATACTGATACCCAGTTTCTTGAGTATCTTGCTGACGATGGCAAGTACCACGAGCACGATTATAACGACCGCGATAGCCGTGAAGTTCTGCTGGAGCCATTCGTCGCGGTAGTATTCAAACGCCTTGTCGTAGTTCTTGCGCGAACGTGCTATCTTAAAGCGCTTCATCGCCGATTTGTAATCGTGGTTTTTAAGGTCTGCCTTGCCGAGACCGATATGCGCGTAGGTGTAGCAGCCGTCGCGCTTTATTACCTCGTTCCAGTAGGGAACGGCTTCGGTGTAAAGACCGTCGTCGTAGTAAGAGAACGCCTTGTGCAGCTGATTGCCGAAAGCCGTACACTTGAACACGGTGATATCGTTTCTCGTTTTCGAGCCTTCGAGGATTATTATCTTGTCGCCGAAGGTCTCTATCGCGTTAGGCGTGGCGAACGCGCCGCGCTGGTCGCCCGTGGAGTTCCTCGCTCCGAAAATGCATATCAGGTTGCAGAACTTATCGTACTGGAACACACGCCCCGTATCAAAGTCGAGCACGTTGATAAGCCCGTTGTCATCGACGGCGATATCGGTAAGCTTGGTAGCGATAGTAGTCTTGGTCGCGAGGTTCGAGACGTTCTCGGTGTGGTCGCCGAAGGTGAAACGCTCGTCGGAGATAGCCTCCCAGATATTGTAACCCGCGGGGTTTATCTTCTTAACGGCGTCGGTGTCGGTCATTATCTCGGTAACGGTGTAGATGAAGCCCTCGCTGTCCATATCGAAGTTGGCGTACTCTACGGGGACGCTTCTCTGCATACCCTCGATCTGCTGCTGCGAGGCTATCTTTCTCCACAGCTTCTGCGCGATGACCTTTGCGGTAACATTAACGCGGTTCGCGCCGTAGAAACCCATGAACGTGCCGTCCGCCTTGAACTGCACCGAACCTGTGTTGACGGATTTAACTACCACATAGACGTTCTCGGCGTAGTCAACGACTACCTTCGAGGGATTGTAGGTAGTGGAGGTGTAAAGAGCCTCGGTCGGGCGGGTATATTCCTGTTCGAGCTTAAGCTCGGTAGGACTTTCGACCGTCGCACGAACGACTCTCTCGTTTGCGGAGTCCGCGATGTAGACGGTCTGCTTGCCTGTCGTGGGGCTGTCGGTAACGAAAAGTCCCATCGGCTCTTTAAGGTTCTTGCCGCCCGCTTCCTTGTAGCAGCCCTTGATATGGAAATCGCTGTCAAGGCAGAGCACGCGGTTGTTGGTGGAATCCGCTATCCACAGTTCCTTGTCATTGTAATTATAGATATCTCTTGCTTCATTTAAAGACGACGATTCCTTCTCGCTGATGAACACGGGGCTGCCGGGGGTCGAAAGCTCCTTCAGACCCATATCGAGACCCGAGACCACCCTGTCAACGGTGTAACCCGTCTGAGATGGTATGGCGTCGTCCCAGTTGTCGTAGTTGTACGACTCGTAAGGCTCGTCCGCGAAAGCAGTGACGGACATGGTGAACGCGGTGCAGAACGCAGCCGCCAGACCTATGAGCCTTCTCAGGGGGGTTGGTTTATATCCATTCACTGTATTATCACCTTTTTCCTTTATAAACTCAGTTTTGGTTCTATAAATGAGCAATACTGTCAACCTGCTGAATCACATCTTGTAGGGCGGGGGCTTGCCTCCGCCTTCCCATAGCAAGGCTTTAAATATTTTATATTCAATTTGACGAAACCGCTCATTTTATAGTTTTGGTTATTTATTTTGAGCAATTAAATTTTTTATTTTGCAAAACAGCAGTTCTTCACCGTGAAGAAAGTGCGTAAGGTTCGGATCGCTTGTTCGCTCCGCTCACTTCGCACAAAGGTTGCACGAGCTTCGTTCGTGCCGCAGCCGCACGCTTGTTTGAGAAGGCGGTCGGCTTGCTTGCGTGCGGCTGAGTTTAATGGGGGCTCTGCCCCCAAGCCCCCGCAAGCGCACGGGCGCTTGACCCCGTGTCCTGTCCGAACTTGTGCGTTTTTGATTTTGCTTTTTGTTTTTGCTCTTTTAATCTTTCATACCGGAGTTTGCCATCGTTTCCATAACGTTGCCCTGTGCAACAAGGAAAACGACCAGCGGAGGGATAAGGAGTAATACAGCGGAGGCGAATGTTACGCCCTGTCTCGCAAGACCCGCAAGCGAGATCTGCTGTACTATCGTCGGCAGCGTCTTGTACTCTTCCGAATAAATTACCGAGCCGCCGTTTAAGTTCCATGCCTGCTGGAACGAGAATATCAGTATGGTCATGATCGCGGGCTTCGAGTTCGGCACGATTATCTGCCAGCAGATGCGGAACAGCGAAGCGCCGTCAACCTTTGCCGCCTCGACCATTGCGTCGTGAAGCGTGGACATCGACTGACGCATCAGATAGAGGTTCATCGGCGTCGCGATGCACGGCAGTATCAGCACCCAGTAGGTGTCGATGATGTGCAGCTTCGAGTATACGAGGAACTGCATTATCCATGTCGCCTGCGACTGGAAAAGCAGCGCCACGACGATGACTTTGTTCAAGAACTTATCGCCGGGGAAACGGCACTTTGAAAGCACAAAAGCCGCCATGCAGGTAACGAATACGTTAGCCGCGCAGATAACGATCGTCGTGAAAATGCTGTTGAACATATATCTCGAAAGAGGTACGGTGTACTCGGCGGCTACCTTGAACATATCTGTGAAGTTCTTGGTCGTCGGGTTGAGTACGTAGAGCTTCGGCGGGAAAACGAACAGCTCCTCGACGGGTTTCATCGACTGTACAAAGGAGTAGTAGATCGGGAAAACCATGAAGATGCCGAGTATCGCCAGGAAAAGGAAGATGCAAATATCGCCGCCGACTGAGCCGTTGACGTGTTTGTTCTTGTTGTCCTTGACCTTGAGCTGTTCGATCGAGACCTTTTTTCTTCTTCTTCTTGCCATTTTCTTTCCGCACCCCCTCAGTCAATAAACTTGCCGAGCAGCGAGTTTACGCCCTTGTTCGCGAGAAGCATCGCAAGGAACAGCACAAAGCATATCGCCGAGGCATAGCCCATTTCATATCTTACCGAGCCGTAGTCGGTCGCGTGGTTCATTATGGTGTGCGCCGCGTAGTCGGTCGAGGGAAGACCCACGAGCATCTGACCTACGGTACCTACCGTGAAGGAGCCTGCGATCTGGTTTACGGCTGCGAAAAGGAGCTGCGGTCCCATCGAGGGGATAGTGATCTTGAAAAGCTCCTGCCATCTATTCTTGATGCCCTCGATAGCGCCCGCCTCGTACATGGTCTTGTCGATGGTCTGGAAGCCTGCGCGGATAGCAAGGAAGCCCGCGCCCATCGACATCCACAGCTGTACGATGATGCACACGCCGAGGATATATGTGGTATCGGTGAGCCACTGAACGGGCTTGCTGACGAATCCGAGATCGAGCAGAATGGCGTTAAGATAGCCGTACTGGTCGCCCGAGAGTATCAGCTGCCACGTTACATAAACGGAGGTGGTCAGCGACGGAGCGTAGAAAACGAATGTGAAGAATGTCTTTAAGAACGGGTTCATCTCGTTTATCAGCCATGCTACAAAGAAGCTCAGGAAGTAAGCGAAAGGACCTGTGAAGATCGCGAATACGAGAGTGTTTCTCACCGCGATCAGGAAAACTCTGTCATTTAAGAAAAGCGTGTAGAAGTTCGACAGACCCACCCACTTCGGGGTCTGTATCATGTTGAAGTTCGTAAAGCTCATAGGGAGCGACATACAAACGGGAATAACGGTGCAGATGATAAAGAAAAACATAAACGGCGCCAGCAGCGCATAGCACGCTTTGTTGACCTTTATCATGTGAAAGGTGTAGTCCCAGTAGCCCATTTTATTGGCGGGCACGGCTTCGGGTTCGTCGAAGCCGACCATTCGTGGTTCGTTAGCCATTTTCTGCGCACTCCCCTTTCTCAATTCTTTTTATAGAGCGCAAGATCCTTGTTCTTACGTTCGATCTCTTCGTTGATATCCTTATCGTACCAGAAAAGGGTATCTCTTGCGTTTCTGTACTGGTTTACGGTCTCGCGGAAGGCGTTGTTGATGTTTCTCGTCACGCCGTAGGACGCGGGGATAACGGGTACTTCCACCTGCGAATTCAGCTGCTCTTCGAGCTTTCTCACCTGAGTCTGAGTCCATGAGAGGTTTTCGAGAGCGTCGAGGTTCGCGGTGTTGTAGCGTCCGAGAGGTCCGAGTACCGACTCAATGTCGTGACCGTAGCTCTGCTGGGTATCGTTCGAGGTGAACCACTTGATGAAGTCCCATGCGCCCTCCTTATCGGGGCAGGTGTTGAAGATCAGTGCGCACGAGCCGCCCGAGTTTGCGGTAATGCTGATCTTCTCGCCGTTCGGCAGCGTTACCTGACCGTTCGGATTGGGTGTTCCGGGTACGTGCATGAAGTTCCAGCAGCCCTTGATCTCGGGAGCGGTAACATAAAGCGTATTATAGAAGGTGTAGTTCTGGATCACCACAGGCATATCGCCCTGTCTGAATCGGGTAAGAGCGTCGTAAACAAGGCTGAAGCTGTACTTCGTATAGAACTCCGTCCAGCGTTCAAAGGCGCTTACCGCCTCCTGTCTGCCGAAGTTCGTCTGCGTGAGGTCGTCGGTGTAGTAGTTAAGTCCCTGCTGGAGCAGCAGCATCGCGAAGGTGTTGCCCGGCTCGGTTACGGGAGAGACCTGTATAACGCCCGAAGCGCCGCCCATCGCGGGCAGGATAAGACCTACCTCCATGTAGTTTCTTTGCAGCACGGGCAGAACGTTCATCAGTCCGTCCCATGTGGCAAGGTCGTTCTCGGGATCGACGCCCAGCTCGTTCAGCACGTCGCTGCGGTAGAAGAGCATCGGGAAGTCCTGCGAAACGGGCAGACCGTAAACTCCGCCGTTGTACTTATATAATGTGGTGGCGTCTGCCGAGAAGCGCTTCGAGACCTCCTCGAAATCGGAGAACTGCGAAACGTCCACAAGAACGCCTCTCGAAGCGAGCTGTATCGGGAAGTCGCCGCCCATGAAGAGCGCGATATCTGGACCCTTGCCCGCGAATGTCGCCTCGATGATACCGCCCTGAACGAGCTTCATCTTGACCTTGGTCTTGGCGTTTATATTATATTCGTTGTTTACAAGATTGGTAACGACCGTCGCGTTATCTCTGCCGAGAGGTATCCAGCAGGTCATAACGCCCTCGTCGCCCAAGTCGGAAAGCGAGTTGTAATCCTCGAAGAACGAGCCGATGAACGAATCAAGACCGAACTTGAAGGACTTGAAGAATTTGGAATCGCAGTCGGTAAAATCCTCGTCGGGTGAGCATATCTCGATAATGTCGATCTCAAGGGGCTGCTCGCGGTAGGTGCTTACCCATGCCGAAAGCGAGGTAACGTTATCCTTGATCTGCGTCATCATCTCGGGGATTCGGTCGGGCTTTTCGGTACATTCGTCAAGCACGAGCGCCATCTTTTCGAGAGTTACGGCTTCGGAACCGCCCTGATTGGAAAGCGTTTCGATCTCGGTCTTAAGGTCGCGCAGCTGCTGCGAGAAGGACTCGAAATCGGGTATCAGCGATGGCATGGTGCTCTTGAAATCATAGTTGTTATATACGTCGGGGTTAGGTCCCGTGATCTGACGTATGCGGCGGTAGTAGCTGTTGATATCGTAGGTAAGGTCGTCGAGCACGCCCATTATCTGACCGATCTCGCCGGGAACAGCTTCGAGAGTAAGCTCGTGAGTACCCGCTTCAAGGTGGTAGAAAAGCGGGGTAGCCTTCTCGTCGTCGCTCTCCGAGGGAACGACCACGCTCCACTCGGTGTCGTAGAAGAACTTGACCTGTTCGGAACGTATATTCGGCACTACGCCGTCGATGTAAAGTCTTCTGTTGGAGTACATTCCGCGCATCACGTCCTGCTTGGCGCGTATGCCTATCTTATAGTAGCCGTCCTGATCGACGGTAAAACGCCATGTGGCGGACTGCGTGGACTTGTTCCAGCTGTTTCTGCCGATGGTGTTGTACCTTGTTTTTGTCGGGCTGATGCCGTTTACGCAGGAGGTTATGTAGGAGTGCAGATCGGAGGTCGGGAAAAGCGTTCTGGCGCTCTTGTAATCGGCAAGCTCGCCTTCGAGGGTTATCCTCTTGCCCTTGACCATCGACAGATCGGTAGTGCTCGGCAGCTCATAAGCTTCGGGAGCCTGATACTGATAGAACGTAATATCCTTTATGGCGAACTGCGCCTTTTCGGACTTTATCGTAATGGTATTTTTTCCCTCTTCAAGGTAGAAAAGCAGAGGCTTCGCCGAAAGACCGTCGATATCTTTAAGCGGGGAGGTCTGCCACATGGCATAGGGCTCCTGCCCGGGACGGATATCGTTCCCGCGGGAATCCATCTCGATGCCCGTGGAGCTGTTGCCCGCCTTGTTGACCCACACCTTCGAGAGGGTGATACGTCCCGCGGTGGGGTACTGACATTCGCCGTTGACATCGACCTCGAACTCGATATCGTTGGTGTTCGACTCCTGCGGGAAGTAGTACGACATCTGTATGCTGTACACGCCCGCCTGCGGCACCGTCACGCCGAAATCAAAACCGCCCTCCTGGTTAGCCCAGTTGAGTATGTCATGCTCGCCGCCGACGTCCGTAAGCTGAATGTCCGCATCGTCGGTCTTCTTGAAATCAGCGTCCTCCCAGATCTGTTTCGCGGTAAGCGTCAGCGGCTTATCGGAGCCTTTTTCCTCCGCGTACTTGTCGTAGAACACGCGGTAGGAATCCTCCACGCGCTTACCCGTCGGCTTGCCCGTCCGCGAGCTTACGGGGGAGTCGCTTTCAGAGGATGACAAATTCCCGTTATCCGCAGCCGTTTCACCGCCGCTTTCGGCAAAAGCCGTCAGCGACGACGCCGCCAGCATCAGCACAGCGACCGCAGATGAGATAACACGCTTAAAGTAAGTGTTATTCACTGTAAAATCCACCTTTCCGGTATATTTGCTGTTTATAATACAGGTGAACCCTCACCCGATCATATCCCTTTTCAGAATCTATCCTATTATAATAAGGTATATAGGTAACAATGCAAAGTTAATAGTAAATAGTGAATAGTTAATGTATCGCCTTCGGCGATAATTATGCGGAAGCAAGCTCCGCAAAAAGTATCTGACGATGTGAAAAATATCGGTGCGGGGCGAAGCCTCCGCATAATAACGTTCGCAAAGCGGACACCTTAACTGTTCACTGTACACTATTCACTTTTAACTATGATTTTTTACCGTCATTACCGTCAGCCCGAACGCCTTATAAAGATGCGCTTATCGGGGCTTTCCTCCGTGCCCTCGTCAAGCTCGACCTTCACCTTGTCGCCGCCCTTTAGCTTAAGCGCGTCCATGTAATCCTTCGGCAGCTGCAAGCGTCCAGAGCGGTCGAGCACGACAAGCTCCTCGTGGGTGAAATCCTCTTCCCCGTCAGTACCGTCCGTACCCGAAAGCGTAACATCGCCCATCGCTTCAAGGTCTTCGCGGTAGGAGCGCTTTCTGACGATCTCCGAGCTCGTTCGCCCGTCGCGTATCGCCACCACGCGGTCGATATGCTTGGCAAGCTTGACATCGTGCGTGACGATCACCATCGTCAGACCGTCGTTTTTGTTAAGCTCCTTGAAAATATCGAGTATCGTGTTCGAGGTCTTGGTGTCGACCGAACCCGTAGGCTCGTCCGCCAAAAGCAGCTTCGGATCGTTCGCCAGCGCTATCGCGATAGCCACCCGCTGCTGTTCGCCGCCCGACATCTGATCGAGCCGCGAGTTCTTCCGCTTTATCAGCCCGACCTTATCGAGCAGTTCGAGAGCGCGTTTGCGGCGCTTTCTCCCGCCGACGAGCATCATCGGCAGCTCGATGTTCTGCACTGCTGTCAGATACGGCACGAGGTTGCGGGCGTTGTTCTGCCACACGAACCCCACCGTCCGCCGCTTGTACTCGACGTAATCGCGGTCGGTGAATTTCAGCAGGTTCTTTCCGTCAACGTGCAGCTGCCCCGCGCTCGGTCGGTCAAGTCCTCCGAGCATATTGAGCAGCGTGGACTTCCCGCTCCCCGAGTTCCCGACGATCGCCATCAGTTCGCCCTTGTCAACGTTCAGGTCGAGCCCTTGCAGCGCCACGACCTCGATCTCGCTTGTCTTGTATATCTTGACGAGGTTCTCGCAGCTTATCATGCTGCCCGCGTTCGACTGTTCAAGCCCCGCGCCGATCTCGTCGTAAATATTGCTGCCGTAAGCCTCAGCCAATTATCTCACCGTCCTCAAGCGTGTATACCCTGTCGGCTATGTCCATCATGCTGGGGTCGTGGGTAGTCATAACAATCGTCATATCCTGCCTTGCCACAAGCTCCTTGAACAGCTTGACGATGTGGAGCGCCGTCGCGGTGTCAAGCTCGGCGGTCGGCTCGTCGGCGAAGACCAGAAGCGGCTCGTGAGCGATAGCACGGGCTATTGCCGTGCGCTGCTGTTCGCCGCCCGACATCTCGCTCGGTCGGTGGTGCATACGCTTATCGAGCCCGACCTCCTTCATGACCTGCGTTGTGCGGGCGTTTCTCTTTTTATAAGGGTATCCCGCGAGCCGCAGCCCGAATTCGACGTTCTCGAAGGCGGTCAGACCGCTCATCAGAGCTACCGACTGGAACACGAACGCCATCTCACGGCGGCGAAGGGTATCGCGCTTTCGTTCGCTTAAGCGTGTGATATCGCGTCCGCCGAACATGACCGCGCCGCCCGAAGGCTTATCGAGCGCCCCGAGAATATTGATAAGCGTGGTCTTACCGCTGCCGGAGCGACCTCTCAGCACGGTGAGCTTACCCTTTTCGATCGTGAGATTAATGTCCTTAAGCGCGGTGACAACGCTGCCGTCGCCTATTTTAAAGCTGCGGCTGACGTGCTGTGCGGACAGTATTATTTCATTCATTCCGAGAGCGATCTCCTTAAAGAAAAGCACAGCCGCGCAGACGTTTTATGTTTGTTGACCGTACATTTTAAACGTAATATGGTTTGTTACCATGCAATAAATTACCGCTCGGTTTTTGAGCGATTTGAACATTAAATATAAATAATTCGGTTCAAATACGTTAAAAGAGCGTAATCCGCTAATTATAATTATATCAATATTCAGCCGTTTTGTCAAGCACAAGAAAACGATTACCACGTCTATTTTGGGCACAGCATACAAATTAGGCAATATAAACAATATAGCAAGCAGCGATTTGTGGCATATTGCGAATTGAACGCAAATAATATGCATTTTATTGTAATATTTTAAACCGAGGAATACAAATCATATCATAATATTATCCCGTGTACAAGCATATTGCAGAGCGCACAAATACCCGTCAGACCGTACAAATGCAGATATATTGATTTAGGAATGTTGCATATACAATTTGCATGACCGTAATACCGACAGAAACCGCGCCCAAGGGGAGGTATAATTATGCTAAAGAACAAATAAATGAGCATTTGAAAGAAGATAAGCGATAATAGATAAAAGATATATGTTAAGCCTCGTGTTTGAAAAAAACAATACTTCACTGATGCACATATTATCTTTTATCTATCATCTATTAACTATTATCTGTAAATAACTGCTCGTTTTTGCAAACGGAGGAATAATTATGCCTGTTACAACCTCTCTCGACGGCGCCGTGCTTACCGCCCGACTTTCGGGCGACATCGACCACTTCACCGCCGCCGATATGCGCTCCGAGATCGACCGCGCCGTTACCATGAACCCCGTAAGCGAACTCGTTCTCGACTTCTCCGCCGTCAATTTCATGGACAGCTCGGGCATCGGTCTCGTTATGGGTCGCTCAAAACTGATGAGCGAACTCGGCGGAAAATGCTCCGTCTGCGACCCGCCCGCCTATATCGTTAAGGTGATGAAGCTCTCGGGCATAGACAAGCTCTGCCCCATACTCGGCGAAGGAGGTGTCAGACTTTGAAGCGCTGCCTCAACGAGATGAAGCTCTCCTTTCCCGCCCGCGGCGAAAACGAAGCCTTCGCCCGCGCCTGCGTGTCGGCGTTCATAGCGCAGCTCGACCCCTACGTCAGCGAGCTTGCCGAGCTGAAAACCGCCGTTTCCGAAGCCGTCACAAATTCTATCGTCCACGGCTACCGCGGCAGACCGGGCGGCGTGATCTCCATGCAGGTGCGGCTCTACTCCGACCGACGGGTCTACATACGGATACGCGACAAAGGCTGCGGCATCGCCGACATCACGCAGGCTATGCAGCCGCTTTTCACCACCGCACCCGAAGAAGAACGCGCAGGACTGGGCTTTTCCGTCATGGAGAGCTTCACCGACAGTCTGCGCGTAAAAAGCAGTCGGGGTCACGGTACGTCGCTTGTCATGGAAAAGACTTTACGGGAGAGATCGGGCGATGAAAGCGTTAAAGACGGCATTTCAAACAAGAGCGGAAGAAAATCTGGGACTGGTTCACCTGTGCGCTAACAAGTTCAGAGGGCGCGGCATCGAGTACGAGGACCTCTGCGGCGCGGGCTGTATCGGGCTGATGAAGGCGGCAAGGGCTTTCGACGAGAGCCGCGGGCTGAAATTCTCCACCTACGCGGTGCCTGTGATCTTGGGCGAGATCAAACGGCTTTTCCGTGACGGCGGCGCGGTCAAGGTCAGCCGCGGCGTGAAGGAATTGTATCTGAAACTCACGCGGATAAAGGACAGTTTCATGGCAGAACACGGGCGCGAACCGACCGTCGGCGAGCTTGCGGAGCTGTGCGGCGAGAGCTGCGAGCAGGTGGTCGAGGCGATATCGGCAGGACGACCTCCCGTCAGCCTGACAGTGCAGACAGAGGACGGCATCGACGAGGCAGATGTACCGGTGCCGTCGTCGGAGGAGCGTATACTCGAAGAGCTCGCACTGTCAAAGGCGCTGGCGGGGCTCGACGAGCGCGACCGTCTGCTGATAACGCTTCGCTATTTCCGCGACAAAACACAGACCGAGACAGCGGCGGCGCTCGGCATGACGCAGGTGCAGGTGTCGCGGCGGGAGAAAAAGCTGCTGGCGGCTCTGCGGGAAAAATTGGAATAAACAGTATTTACAGAAAGTGAGCGGCACGATAAAAAATTTACCGTGCCGCTTAAATTATCTCCATGAAATATCAAGACTGCGCTTGTTTTTCACGCAATCGGACAAATAAAGGTTTATCAGCATTTGATACGGAATACCGGTCGTTTTCGCCATTGACTTGAAATATTCCACTATGCTGTTGTCAACGTTTATGGTCGTCTGCTGTTTCAACTTTTCGGCATAAGGATTCTTAATGCCATTTGAAAAATCATATTCTTCTTTCATAGGCTTGACCTCCTGTCATAATACTGCCGTGACTCGTTCCGGGTTGCTTTTCGCGCCGAGATTATTCTTATGACCGATTCGGAATGACGATAACAATGGCACACCACAAGCATATTGGCGCGTGCGCTGTTCCCAAGAATAATAAACCTCTCCTCACTTTCCGAATGCTCGACATCATCAATCAAAAGTGCGTCCTCGTCGTAAAAAACAGTTTTGACTTCCTCAAAGAAATGTTATGTTTCTTTTTGTTAATGGTATTCTTATTTTCGTCCCATTCAAATTCAAGCTCATTCATAGTTCTATTATAAATATAAAACAATTATTTGTCAATATGATTGTGAATCAGGTATTATTAAATTTCTGTAAACTTTTACAAAGAATTTTTCTTCAACCGTTGACAAGTCAAAGATAGTATTATATAATGATATGGTACGCAGTCTGCGGACGGCGTGCTGATTATATGTTATTTTATAATGAAAGGAGAGA
>JAILFF010000057.1 GCA_024697705.1 Ruminococcus sp. | reverse complement strand
TGATGGTAACGGTGATAGATTTGCTCTTGATGCTCTTGTTTACCCACTGACCGTTTACCTTAGGACAAATAGCAACCTGGTACTTACCGGACTTAACACCCTTAGGCGAAGTGTAAGTGAGAGTGCTGCCCGAAACCTGAGCCTTGCATCTCCAAGCGCCGTTCTGATACAGAGCAACTGCATAAGCGGTAGCGCCCTTAACAGCTTCCCACTTCAGTCTGAACTGCTTGCCCTGTACTTCTGCCTTGACGGTAGGACACTGGACAACAACAGGATCAGGAGTGCCGCCATTAAACTTGGGCGCTTCGTCGAGCATGAAGGTGGTCATCCATACGAGCGGAGCATTCCAGTTGATGGTTACTTCGTTTACAGACCATGCTTCAGCAGAGTCTACGTAGCACTTCTGGTTTGCAAGAGTACCTCTCTTGTAGCCGAGACCGCCGATGTACGGATCCTGCATACCTGCGCCGGGACCGCCGGAGAGTACGCCGTTAGGAGCCTTCGGGAACGCAGGATCTACACCCTTAGACCAGAATCTGTGGTGAGGCCATTCAAGAGTCTTGTCGCCGTAGCCGGATACATAGGAGAAGCCGAGACCGTTACGTCCGAAGATGTAGTCGAGAGCTTCGGAAGCACCGTTGATGTACTTACCGCCCTTGTCGCTGGCAGTAGCCTTGGTAGCATCGTAAGCGTAAGCGAGAACCATAGCGTTGTTAATTACGAAGGAGTTGGAACCCCACTCATAACCGGTAACCGATACGCCTTCGCCAATGTTGATAGCGTCAGTAAAGGTAGCTCCTCTGTAAGGAATGCCCATGCCCTGCTTAGCCATCTCCTTGAGATACTCATCAGCAACAGCGGTGATAGACTTGGTAATGGTAGCCTTTTCGGAGCTGGATACCTTATCGCTCAGATAGAGGGACAGGGTTCCGAGACCGCTGGTGCAGCCCCAGTTGAACGAGCTGAACGAACCGTTGTTCTCGCCGCCGCCGAGGTTGTATGTCAGGCTGTAAGCCTTGTCATTTTCGGTCTTGTCGTTAGGATTCTTGTAGGACTTGAGGAAAGACAGATAATCGGACTTGCCGGTGGTAGAATACAGTTCGCAAGCTGCCCAGTAAGCGTCGTCAACAACATAGGTGTCGCCGTAAGCGCCGCCGCCGATAGCCTGATCCAGAGGAGCGAAGTAAGAATCCTTAGAGGAGTCGCCTTCCTTAACATTCCAATTGTCCTTCTTGGCATAGATAGCCTTCCAGCTTGCCTCTGCGTGCTGTAAGCACTCCTGAGCGAAGCTCTTATCATAAGGCTCCCACAGACGAGCAGCCTGAGCCGCGCAAGCGATCATGTTGAAGGTAGCAGCGTAGGTCGCGGGCTTAACGATACGAGTGGTCTTCCACTTCTTCTCGTAGTCCCAGCAATGTGTAGCCAGACCGGTCCACTTGTGGTCATGCAGCTTGTGATATACGAAGCCGTCTTCGTCGATCATCTTGAACATCCACTCGAGCTCAACTCTTGCTTCGTCGAGGATATCAGGATTCTTGTCGCCGTTCTCCGGGATCGCAATAGTCTTGTTGGTCCACTTATCGGTGTTGCCGTTCTTCTTGGTGAACTCAAAAGCGTTCTGGAGAGTCCATACGGAGATACCGCCGTTAACTACGTATTTACCGTGGTCACCGGCATCGTACCAACCGCCGGTACCGTCGATGGTCTTGCCCTTGTCGCCGTCGAATTCGGAAGCATAAGCCTTCTTCCATTCAGACTGAACGTAAGCGGTATCGGGGTTGTGACCGTACTGGGTGTGAGACAGTTCACTCTTATCGCCGGAAGTGATGTACTGAGACTCTATCGGAACGCCGGAACGGTTCTGATAGTAGTAGTTTATCGAATCCTTGAGGAGCTGAGTGCCGTATACGTCATCGGAGATAACGAAATCGTGGCTCTCGTTCATTACATAGGTCTTCTTGGTCTGAGGATTGGTCCACATCAGCTTGTCGCCGGAGAGCTTGGTATCGTTAGCGCCCTTAGCGAGGAGAACCTGAGTGCCGGAAACACCGGTGGTATCCTTGACGAAGATCTTATATGTGCCGGCATCCTTTACACTTGAGAAATCGAGGATATGTACATATTTACCGGAATCCTTCAGTTTCGAACCGGAAGTAGTACCTGTACCGGAATCGGGATCCTCACCCTTAACAGTGGTCTTGCCGGTGTACTTAACAGCGCCGCTCTTTGCATCGCGAACTTCAAATGTGAGCGAAGAAGAAGCGTCTGTTACATAGGAAGCCTTCTTGTTGAGATTGGTGTAGTAACCTACTTGGTTAAGACGAACGTTGCTTTCGGGTCTTACAACGCCCATTTCGTTTGTGGTATCATAGTCGTTCTCGTCGGAAGTTAAGTCGATCAGCGAAAGGTTGTCGAACTTGAGCTCGGTGCCGTTCGGGAAGCAGTCAACCTTCTGATACTGACCCTTGCCGCCGTAGTGGAACGCCCACTCAGCAACGTCGATGCTCTTCTGTGCAGTGAACTCTACCTCGAATTCATTGTCGCCGGCCTTGATCGGAACGCAGTCCCAGGTCTGATCGAAGCCCTTGGAGTCGTCCATGTTGTTGTGCCAAGCTTCGACGCTGTCATAGTCGCCGATCTTGGTGTAGATCTCGCCGGCGCTGGTGGAATTAACTTCCCAGTGCAGCTTGTACTTGTGACCGCTTACGATCTTGAGACCTCTGTGGCGGAGCTGAAGATCCCATCTGTCCTCGGGACCGTCGTTGTTAACGATCTTTACGTTGTAAGTGCCGCCGGAGATGTCGAACTCCTGCTTTGCGGGGTTAGTTTCGCAAGTATGCCACGGAAGACCTATGCCTGAATCGAAGTCATTCTGACCAAGCTGCTGTCCTGCGAATGCGTTCATGGAACCCATCGAAGCTACAACAGACAGTGCAAGAAGTCCGCTTGTTACTCGCTTAAAAGATTTGCTCATAATAAATGACCCTCCCTGAAAAATATAAAAGAAACTGTTGGACGACGCCGCATCGGTACGCTGCGTGTCGAAAACGATTGCGATTTGCCTTTAAAAATAAGGACGTCAGCATTTAGCTTTGTACCGCGTCCCGTTTTTTCTTACAAATATATTATAATACATCTCATAAAAAAAGTCAATACTTATTACTAAATTTCATTGATTTGGACAATTGGCGTATATACTAATTATGCATATCTCACAACATACGAAAAAAAAAGAAAGTACAAGCTACATTTTTAAGAACTTCATTTTAATCATATATTAAAAAACGTTTTCGTGAATTGAATATTTACCAATTAATCTTTTATTCTTATATTCTTTTGTAACGTTTGACGTTTACCCGACCACTCTCTGTATATTTACTTGCTCTCCGCTGTGCAGAGCGATCAGCTTATCGCCCATGACAGCTTTCATCAGCTCGAACGCGGGGATACCCGTGCAGTGACCGCTGTAAAAGATCGTATTCATCCGCGAAAGCTCCCGCGCCGTTTGAATTATTACTGCCTTTTCCTCGTCGTTGTGTTCGCTGTCCTTCTTCATCATGTGGAAGCCCGTCAGAACACAGTCGGGCGCTTTCCCGAAAATCTCTCCGTAACGATCGAGTATATTGAGTATGCCGTTGTGCGAGCAGCCCGACAGCAGCCAATTCTTACCGTTTTGCTTAATTACAAGGCACTGCTCGTGCGCGAAATCATCGGGAACTTTTTCGCCGTTTTCCATGCGCGAAAGCTTTCGGTTGCCCTGCGGATAGCACCGCCTGCCCGTTATCCCGCCGAAAATGAAAAGCTCGTCGTCAAGCTGCGTATCTCCGTCGATGAGCCGCACATTCGGCAGGTCGAGAATAGCCTTGTCAATTCCGATGTATTTTTCGCCGTTGTAATGCGGTTCGGCGGCTTTGCTCTGCATAACGATCTGCGCGGTATGATTTATCCGCGAAAACGGGATTATGCCGCCCGAGTGGTCGTAATGCCCGTGGCTGAGTATCACGGTATCGACCGCGGAAAGGTCAATCCCGAGGACTTCCGCGTTTTTCACGACCGCGTCGGTCTGACCCGCGTCAAGCAGAAGCCTGTGCTTTTCCGTTTCGATATAGAGGGACAGCCCGTGCTCCGCGATACAGCCCTCATGACCGCAGGTGTTTTCTACAAGTGTGATGATCTTCATGGGCGCTTACCTCTCGGGCGGATCTTCTTCAATATAGCGGTCGAGTATCTCCGCCGCCGTCCTGACGAATTTCACGCACGGACGTACCTTATAATACTCTTCGGTGCGTTTTTCGGGAGTGGGCGTGCTTGTTACCGCAAGTCCTTTAAGCAGCTCGCGGCAGACTATCGTTTCATGCTTTTTGCGGAATTCCTCCGCGAGATACTGGATCCGCTCGTAATGCTTGGTCTTCACATTGTGGTCAAGCTCCGTTCCCTCGCCGTAGAGTATGCCGACGATCATGAACATCGCCGTACAGGTGCCGCAGACCTCGCGCAGTCTTCCCATACCGCCGCCGAAGGAAGAAGAAAGCCGCTTTGCAAGCTCCTCGTCCATGCCCGTAACATCGGAAAATGCCACAAAAACAGACTGCGCACAATTATATCCCTGCATAAAAAGGGCGGCTGCCTTTTCGATATGATCGTACTTCATCAGTGTTTACCGCAGCCGTGGTCTCCGCAGGCGTGACCCTCGCCGTGCTCGTGTTCGTGGTGATGATCGCAGGTGGGGTTCGCGTTCTGAACAAGCGCCCTCGCGAGGTACGCCATTACCGCTTCGTCCGCGCCGCCCGTGTTTCCTCCGTAGAGAGTTATTCCCGCCTCCTGCATTGCCATCTGCGCACCGCCGCCGATTCCTCCGCAGATAAGCACATCAGCCTGAGCGTTTTTCAGGAACCCCGCAAGAGCGCCGTGTCCCGCGCCGTTTGTGCCTACCACCTGTTCATTGATGATCTTTCCGTCGGCAACGTCGTAGAGCTTGAACTGCTCCGTTCTGCCGAAATGCTGAAATATCTGTCCGTTTTCGTATGTTACTGCTATTCTCATGATAGTGCTTCCTTTCCGTGCGATCTCCTCCGAGATCGTGTTATCGAGAGTATAGTTTCCGCCCGAAATGACGATGCGTCTGCCCTCGACCAATGCCTGCGCGAGCTTTTTTCTCGCGGCGTCGTATATTGCCGTGATGGTCGTTCGCGCCACGTTCATCTCCCTTGCACACTCTTCCTGCGTTTTGGAGAAATAGTCGATCTGACGTATCGTTTCAAACTCGTCAAGCGACATTGTGACCGTATCGTTTGCCTTATCCCGATCGGGTGCGAAACTCCAGTAATCGGGGTAACAGCAGATACGGCGTGATTTCTGCGGTCTTGACATAAATGCATCTCCTTTCCGACATATGTCGATTATAGCATATTTTCCGACGTATGTCAAGTATCTTATCGGCTTTTCTGTAATTTCCCGTAATAACAAACAAGACCCGCAGAGAACTCCCCTGCGGGTCTTTCGTGTTATTCGTCTTCCATCTGATCGAACAAGCCTGTTTTCGGCTCGCCGTCCTCCGTAAATTCATATGTGCCGTTATCGAAATCAACGTACATCGTCATATAATCGGGCACGGTCTTGTCATCGAAAACAGCGGTAACGCTTATCTTGTCAACGCCGTCCTCAACGAGCGTGAGCCCGAAGGGTCTTTGCGAATCCTTTGTGTACTCCATTTTGCCCATGTATACGTCTTCGTAATACGCTTCGAGCGTCACGGTCTTTTTGTAACCTGTCGGAACGGGTATCTCGATAAACACGGGTCTTACCTTGCCCTCGCTGTAAGCCGTCAGCGCCTCCTGCTTCTCCTCGCCGTTTTCGGAATAGTCAAGCTTGCCGCTGTCGAAATCCACATCGAACGAAGCGTATTCAAAGCCCGTCTTATCCGCGGACTTTCTTGCGTATACGGTGACGGTCTTCTTGCCCGTGCTGTTCAGAACGATCTTGTTCGGCACGGCAGCCGAATCGGTACTCAGGTTCTCCACATACAGCGTATCGACGCACTTGCCGTCCATGTATGTGTCGAAATATATACTCTTCGTTCCATCGGGGATAGCCAAGGGTATCGGAATATTGTTCTGCGGATTCTTTGCGAACATTTCGAGCGCTCCTGACTTGTTCACCGTGCCGATCACATTATACTTGCCCTCGTCGAAATCAACGTCAAGCACGGCATATTTAACCCTGTTGCGTGTGCTGTCCGAGCTTAGCGGGTCTATCAGGGCTACCGTGACTTTCTGCTGTCCCTTGCCGGGAATCGCTAACGAAAAGCTGTTCGGCAGATCGTCGCCGCGACCCACCTCAAAGAAGCTGTCATATATCTTTCTGTCCTCGTCGGCAAAGGTGTCAGCCGAAAGTTCTTCGTCGCCTGAATAAGCTTCGATCAAGAACATATCTCTTATATTATCAGGGATAGGCAGTTCAATACTCACCATGTTCGTATCGGCAGTCTCTTCACCGAGATCCTCATATCCGCTGCCTTCCTTCGGGCGGTAGGACTTGATTATCTTATCCTTGTCGTCGTCCGCGTCGAGCTTCTTGGCGAATACCCTGAAACGTGTCATGTCATTGTCCCAAAGATTCAGCACAAGATATTCATCGTCCGCGCCACATTCAATATCGCAGTCGAAATACGACTGTTCGCGGATCATGTTCGCCCATTTTTCTATATCGTCCACTTTACCGATGCCCATAACGTCGCCCTCAACCTGCGTGCAGCCGATAACCGCATATTCGCCGCCGTCCTGCCATACCGTCTTGAACTCGATGATCGGCGCCTGTGTGAGCGCCTCCATAGTGGTATAAACTTGAAGCGCTGCGAAAGAGGGCTTTGACGTGTCGGCTCCTTCGGCGGGAGCAAACGTCCACTTGTTGTTGTCTAACAGCCATTCAAAATCACAGTTAACAGCGCTTCCGAAAAGCTGCACGATCTGCGGCTGTGAGCCGTCAAGCGCCGAATAGTCGGCACAGATACAGCCGCCATCGGCTTCGGTCTTGTCGAAAGCGTGAGTGATATAAAAGTCGAAGTCTGCGGAAATTGCTACGGGATAATCTATCACCTTGCTGCCGTCCTTGTATTCGATGCCGGGGATACTGATATATCCGTAGGTATCGTTATTCTGTTCGAGGTAGCTCTTAGCCCATTCCTTCGGCTCGACGAAGATCTTTTCCTCTTCAGGTTCTTTCGCGGGCGTTTCGTCGGTCTCCGACTGCGACGCAGGCGTGTCGATGTCGATATTGGAAGTGCTTTTATTTGAAGCGTACACCGCTCCGCCGACCATAAGCACAAGCGCTGCCGCGGCTGCGGCGAAGGCTGCGGGCTTGCGGCTGCGAACCTCGATCATTTTAGTATTTCTATCCATTGTATTGTCCTCCTTTGCATTAAGCACGAAGAAACCTGTTTTGGCGCTGTCCGTACCGACAGTCTTTCTGCCCTCCGAAAGCTTCTCCGCGCGTTCAAGCAGACGGCGGTCAAGCTCCGCACTCCTTACGGGCTGTGAACGTCTCAGCTTTTCTGTATCTAAGTCCTTGTTCTGCATTTCCGCCGCTCCTTTCTTAAAGTAAGTTCTCAAGCTCCGTTTTCAGGAGCTTTCTTGCGCGCATAAGTCTTGATTTGAAGGTGTTCTCGCCTATCCCCATCATATTAGCCGCCTCCGCCACGGGTACTCCGTTAAAATAGTGAAGTATGACCGGCAGGCGGTATTTGTCCCGCAGTCCGCGGACGGCGTTCCACAGGCTTTGCTCCTGCGGCGTCCTGACGTCATCGGGAATGGTCTCGGCGTCAAGCTCGCCGTCGTCACGGAAGATATTCCATGACGAGCGGTTCGCCGAACGGGTCATATTCAGCGCCGTCCGTATGAGCCAAGAGCGCCTTGCGGCTTCATCGGGAAAATCCAGCTCCTTTGTATAGTAGAGCAGGAACACCTCCTGATAGATATCATCCGCCTCCGCACGGCGTGAGATACGCGAGCAGATCACGTTATAGACCGCGTCGCCGTATTTCCCGATAACGAATTTAAGATCGCTGTTATCCGACATGACCTGCATGATCTGCCCTCCTTCCGTTCAAGTTTGAAAGCTTTCATATACTAATGCCGCGGGAACGTCATTTGGTTGCAAAGAAATTTGTTTTTGTAGGACTGCACAATCAAGCAGCTTGATTTTTATGCATAAATAACAGCAGCCGCACGAGAGAGGATATCTCTCCGCGCCCCGCATACAAAAAACGACCCGTCCTTGCAAACTCACACGCAAGAACGGGCAAAAAAGAAAGCTGGTAGTCGGACTCGAACATTTAACCACGCATCGCTCTTTCCCTTGAAAATCAATGGTAAGAAAGAGGTTAAAAAGGGGCGTGCAACAGGTCGTGCAACAAGGGGTATAAGTGGTGTTAGTCTTTGTTGATTATGGAGTTAAAATATTCGTCAATTTTTTTGTCAACTCTCAGTCTTTCATTGCTAAAAGTTTGCTGATAAACAGACTTCAAAATATAATCCGTAGACCAACCACCACGTTCCATAGCGTACTTGTCAGGAATACCGAGCATTAACATGATAGAAGCATTAAGATGTCTGAGATCATGGAAAGACATTTTTATACCGTGTTTCGCCATCAGCCTTGTGAACTTCCCATACACAGCCCTACGGCTTTTGGGTATAATGAAGTCAGATGGACTTGAATGGGGAATCTGATTAATAAGGTTCATTATATAAGAGGGCAACTGTAGTTCTCTTGTACTAAATTCGGTCTTGCAACCCTCTCTGACTTTCGCGCCATCTTCCGTATAAATGATAGTTCTTCTGACCAATAAGACATTATCCTGAACGTCTTTAAATTGTAATCCAATGACCTCGCCTATGCGCAAAGACAACCATGCCGCAAGTAATACGGGTAATTCTGATTCAGTTCCCTTAACTATTGCAAACACTTGTTCAAAGCTCGGAAGTTCCTCGGAATTTCGCTTAGATACTTTAGGAACTTTAATGCTCTGATAATTAATATTGGCGTTATACATCACCAATACTGACTTTAAAAAAGCGTAAGCGTTCTTGGTATATTTAGCACTAATGCGCTCTCTTTCAAGATTGACCACCTTTTGCACGTCTATTGTGCGTAAGTCAGAAACCTTTACGTTGTATATGCTGCGAAAGCAACACTTGGCAATATACCTGTAATTGCGCACGGTTGTTGGTTCTATAACATTCTCTCTATTGGTGATATACTCATTCATAGCTTTGCCAACAGTAATGTTATGAGTTTGCGTTTCTTCTATACCCTTTTGGTAATCAGAAGCCATTTTCAACGCCTTCCATTCTTCATCAGCGGTAAATGACTTATACTTCCT
>JAILFF010000005.1 GCA_024697705.1 Ruminococcus sp. | reverse complement strand
CAAACCCGTTATTCGGACATAACAAAAAGCCCCGAAACCCCACAGTTTCAAGGCTTTTGCAATATGCGGGTAACAGGACTTGAACCTGCACGGTTTTGCCACCAGAACCTAAATCTGGCGCGTCTGCCAATTCCGCCATACCCGCAATTATAAAGATATAAGATAAAAGATATTTTTTCGCGGTAAAACCGCTTGCTTAATCATTATATCACGTTTGCAGTGGTTTGTCAACCCAAAAATATCTTTTATCTTTTATCTTTTTTTGTGTTCGATGGGGATAAGGTATTCAAGCTCGTATGGGGTCTCCTGATATACGCAGTAGTTCAGCCAGTTGGCGTACATCAGATTTGCCGAGCAGCTCCAGTTGAAGCGCGGCACGGCGGTCACGTCACCGTGAGGGAAGTAATGCTTGGGCTTTTTGGGATTCATTCCCTTGCCCATGTCGCGGGTGTATTCGCCCGCCAGCGTTTCACGGTCGTATTCCCAGTGTCCGAGCAGGAAGAACTGCCTCCGCGTGCTGTCCGAGATTATATGTATGCCCGCTTCCTTCGATCGCGCAAGCACGGTAAGCTCGGGCACTTTTTCCACCTCGTCCTCGTTGATGCCCGTGTGCCGCGAGTGCGGGCAGAAGAAGGTATCCCCGAAGCCCCTCAGCAGCGGGTGCGAGGTGTCGAGCGTGTTGTGCAGAAATACGCCCGACATTTTTTCGGGCAGTATATGCTTGCCGATACCATAGTGATAATAAAGCCCCGCCTGTGCTCCCCAGCAGATGTGTATTGTCGAATAAACATTTGTCTTGCTCCACTCGAAGATGCGGCAAAGCTCTTCCCAGTAGTCAACGTCCTCGAATTCGAGCTGCTCGACGGGAGCGCCCGTGATGATAAGTCCGTCGTAGCGTCCGCGTTTTATCTCGTCGAAGGGCTTGTAGAATTTGAGCATATGCTCCTGCGGAGTATTCTTTGGGGTATGCGAGGACATCTGCACGAGGTCTATCATAACGTGCAGGGGAGTATTTGAAAGCAGCCGAAGCAGCTGAGTTTCGGTAGTGACCTTATTCGGCATGAGGTTCACGATGGCGATCTTTAAGGCGCGAATGTCCTGATGCTCGGCGCGGTCGTCGGGCATAACGAATATTTTTTCTGCTTCAAGCGCGGCAAACGCAGGAAGATCGTTGGGAATCTGAATTGGCATAATCGCCGACCTCCTCAAACTTAGATAAAAGATAGATAGTAGATAAAAGATATTATTGCGGCTTTTATCCTTATCACTTAACTTTGTTCATTATACCACAAAGCGGGAGGTCTTTCAAGTCGTTTTGGTGAATTGGGTTTTTGATTTAATTTAAATGTGCGATAAATAGTGAATATTTATAGATTATGAACGTAATTAATCAAAAAAATAAGAAAATCTATTGAATAAGCATCTGAAATATGCTATAATAGATTATAAGTAAGCCGGTACCTACCCGGACATGGGCAAGGAGGAAGATTTCAATGATAAGTGAACACGAAAAAATGCTCTCCGAGATATTTTCCGTCAGCGAAGAGCTTTACAAGGATATGTCGGACAGCATAAAGGAGACCGATCATTCCAAAATATTTGAATACATAACGATGCTCGGGAAAACGCTTTCCGAATCCGACCGAACCAGCTTCTGGAAATGGGATAAGCGCACGCACACGCTGTGGACGGCTGCGGCGGTCGGAGCGGAGAGGATAGTCATTCCCGACAATACGGGGCTTGTGGGCAAGGCGCTCGCGGAAGAGCGCGTAATCATCACGAACGACCCGTACAGCGACCCCGATTTCAATTCCGAAGTGGACAAAAAAACGGGCTATGTCACACGTTCGGTGCTGGTGCTGCCCGTATCGGACGTGAACGGCGAATTTATCGGCGCGTATCAGGCGATAAACAAATTAGGCGGCGACGGCAGGTTTACGGAAGAGGACTGTCGGCGGCTGTCTCTTGCGGCGGTGATATGCGGCATAGCGCTCGAATCGGAGGTCTTCATGGAGGACTCGCACCGCGACAAGCTCACTCAACTGAAAAACCGCATGGGCTTTTACAGCGATTTTTCCAGACGTTATCTTAAGCTTATCGACAGCGGAACGCCCTTTGCGCTGCTGATGTGCGACATCGACAAATTCAAGCGCATTAACGACACCTACGGTCACAACGCGGGCGACGAGGTCTTGAAGTACACGGCGGAGATACTCACGGACTGCTGTCTCGAAAACGACGGCGTTTACCGCTGGGGCGGCGAGGAATTCATCATGATAATGTGCGGCGCCGACAAGCAGACGGGCATAGATAAGGCGGAGGAGATCCGCGTAAAGGTAATGGATTCTGTCTGTCATGCGGAAGGCAAAGACATAACTCTGACCCTGAGCTTCGGAGTATCCGTCTACGACCCCGCAAGGACGATAGAAGAGAATGTAAGCTCTGCTGACGAAAGGCTCTATGTCGCTAAAGAAAGCGGAAGGAATCGGGTCGTAAGCTGAAAAAGATAAAAGATATAAGATATGAGATAAAAGATATCCCGACAGCAAAGCAAACAGCTCAAATAATATCTTTTATCTATTAACTATTATCTATATTTTGGGGGTGATTTGATGCTGCTTGAATTTTTCGGTCGCGGTTCGGCTTTTACGGACGAGCATAACAGCGCGTTTTTTACCGACGGCAGCGATCTTGTACTGATAGATCACTCGCTTCCCGCGTTTAACAGGCTGCGGCGCCGGCACGAGCTTGCTTGTGCAGACGCTGCGGGACAGGGCTTTAAGCATATCTACATTATCGTTACGCATACCCACAGCGACCATATCGGGGGGATACCCCTGCTTATCCATTATGCATATTATGTGTGGCATACACCCGTAACGATAGCCGCCGCTTCGGAGGAGGTAGGCGGGCTGCTCCGCATACTGTTTGACAAGATCGAGGGCTGTGAGGATGGTTCTTACGAGATAGTGCCCGCCGACACGCTCAAATGGGTAAACAAGGTCATACCGACGAGGCATACTCCCGCGCTTGATGGGAAATGCTTCGGCTATCTGCTGAACATCGGCGGCAAAAAAGCCGTCTACACGGGCGATACAAGAACGCTGGAGCCGTTTCTGCCGTACATCGACGGCGACACGGAATTATACTGCGAAGCGGCTGCTTTCAATTCGGGCGTACACTTGTTCATCGACGATATCATACCGACGTTAAAGGAGATAGCGGCAGGCGGTGCGAAGGTATATCTCATGCACCTTGACAACGAGGAAGCGATTTTGAAAGCGATAGACGGAACGGATATTTCGTTTGTTACGGTATATGACGGCAGCTGACAGTGCCGACAGACTATCACAAGGAGGGGATTCGGAGATTGGCAGATTCAAACGTGACCAAAAGGGCGCTTGCTGACGGGTTAAAGGAGCTGATGGAGCGCAATTCGTTTGCGAAGATCAGCGTCGGGGACATTTGCGAGACGTGCGGCATGAACCGCAAGAGCTTTTACTATCATTTTCGTGACAAATACGATCTTGTCAACTGGATTTTTTACACGGAATTTGTACATACTCTGAACTACCGTCCGGAGGACAACGGGTGGAACCATCTCGCCGATGTTTGCCGATATTTTTATGATAACAAGCGTTTTTACTGCAAGGCGTTAAAGATCGAAGGGCAGAACAGTTTTCGGGATTATTTCCATGACATACTGGAGTCGATACTGCTTGAATATCTGAAATTATATTTCGGGAACGAGAAGGACTCGGAGTTTGCGGCGGAATTTTTTTCGGACGCGGTGATCTGTGCGGTGATACGCTGGCTGACGTCGAAGGAGCCCGAGCCTGCGGAAGTATTTACCGAGCATATACACAGGTGTATGAAGGGCGTAAAGATAAACAGCATTAACGGAAATATCACAGAGTAAAGGGGCAAATAAATATGAGTACATTATGCGGAGCAAATTGCGACGGCTGTTCTTTTTCCAAAAACTGCCGCGGCTGCGAATCTACCTGCGGCAGACCCTTCGGCGGAACTTGCGTGGCTGCCGAATATATCAAGGTCGGCGGCAGAGAAAAATATGCCGAGTTCAAACATATCCTTCTGCAAGAGGTAAATGATATCCTTAAAGCTAACGGTATCCCCGCAGCGGAGGGACTCTGCGAACTGCCCGGTTCGTTTGTTAACCTCGCTTACCCGCTCCCGAACGGAACGGCGGCGAAATTCCTTGACGATACAAAGGTCTATCTCGGAACGCAGGTTCAGCCGGGTGATATTGCTTGCTTCGGTGTCGTTGCCGATACGACTTTTATACTCGTGTGCAGCTACGGTGTTGACGGCTCGGAGCCCGAGCTTGTCGCTTACAGGAAAAGGTGATTCTGACGCTTATGAGTACATTCGACCGCTACGCGCCTTTTATCCGGGATTTTATCTACCGCAATAACTGGGAGTCGCTGCGTGCTGTTCAGGCTGCCGCAGCCGACGCTATTTTCAATACGGAGGAAAATGTGCTTCTCTCCGCTTCGACTGCTTCGGGTAAAACCGAAGCGGCTTTTTTTCCTATACTCACGCTGTTTGATGAGGATATGCCTCGCACCGTCGGGGCTGTCTATATCGGACCGTTAAAGGCGCTCATAAACGACCAGTTCACACGTTTGAACGAGCTTTGCGAAGAAGCGCACATACCCGTATGGCACTGGCACGGCGACGTCGCTCGGTCGCACAAGGACCGCATGATGAAAAAGCCGTCGGGCATTTTGCAGATAACGCCCGAATCGCTCGAAGCCATGCTGCTCAGAAAACACAACGCGATACCGAAGCTTTTCGGCGACCTGCGATTTATCGTCATCGACGAGGTACATTCGCTCATGCGCGGCGACAGGGGAGGGCAGACCCTCTGCCTTATCGAAAGGCTCTCGCGGCTTGCGGGGGTTAATCCGCGCCGCATCGGGCTTTCCGCAACCATCGGCGACCTCGAAGCGGCGGGAGAATTTATCGCTGCGGGCACGGGCAGGGGAACGGTCATACCGCGCATAGAAGCTCCCGGGCAAAGCTGGCGGCTCTCGATGGAGCATTTCTATGTGAGCGACGCTCAGGCGGCGGAGGACAGCTCTTTGCCCGTGAAAGCTCTGCCCGAGCTTGACGATCCAACCGACAAAGCACCCAAATATGCCGACAAGGGGATAGGCTACATCTTCGAGCATACGCGGGGGAAGAAGTGCCTGGTCTTCGTAAATTCACGAGAGGAATGTGAGGCTGTAACGACGACCCTGCGTTCCTACTGCGAGGAAAAGCACGAGCCCGACAGATTTCTCATTCATCACGGCAACCTGTCCTCCTCCTACCGAGAAACTGCGGAAGCCGCAATGAAGGACGAGGACGTTTTCATGACGACTGTTACGACCGCAACGCTCGAACTTGGTATCGACATCGGGCGGCTTGAACGCGCTTTTCAGATCGACGCGCCTTTCACGGTGTCGTCGTTTTTGCAAAGAATGGGTCGCACGGGCAGGCGGGGACTTCCGCCCGAGATGTGGTTCGTCATCAGGGAGGACGCGCCCGAGCCCCGCGCCATGCTGCCGAGCACCGTTCCGTGGAAGCTTCTGCAAGGCATAGCGCTGATACAGGTCTATCTCAAAGAGCGCTGGGTGGAACCGCCGAAGCTCGACAGGCTGCCGTTCAGTCTGCTTTATCATCAGACGATGAGCACGCTTGCGTCAAGCGGGGAGCTTACGCCCGCGGCACTTGCGCAGAGAGTGCTGACGCTCAGATATTTCCACCGTATCGGTAAAGACGATTACCGTGTGCTGCTTCGGCACCTGCTCGAAACAGAGCATATCCAGCGCACCGAGCAGGGCGGGCTTATCGTCGGGCTGGCGGGGGAGCGCGTAATCAATTCGTACAAATTCTACGCGGTTTTTCAGGAGAACGAGGAGTACACCGTTCGCTGCGATTCGCAGGAGCTCGGCACGGTGGTAATGCCGCCGCCCGTCGGGGAGAAAGTCGCCATTGCGGGTCATGTGTGGGTGGTTGACGAGATCGACCACAAGCGTCACCTTGTCTACGTCACGCTTGTCAAGGGCAAAGTCCCCGCGTATTTCGGGGATTGTCCGGGCGATATCAACACGAAGATACTGCTTCGTATGCGCGAAGTCTTGCGGGAGGACAGGAGCTATCCCTATCTCATGAAAAACGCGGTCTGCCGATTGGAGCAGGCGAGGAATACAGCGCGTAATTCGGGCGTTGACAGAGAAACGCTTATCTGTCTTGGCGGGAAGATGTGGTGTCTGTTTCCGTGGCTCGGGACTTATGCGTTTTTCGCGCTCGAAAGATTTCTCAAGCTGCGCTGCGGCGAACAGTTGGGTTTACGGGGCATGGACAGCTGCCGACCGTATTTCATTCAGTTCACGATGAAAGCGAGCAGGGAGGAGTTTTTCCGCATTTTAGCGGAAGAAGCGTCAAAGCCGCTCGACCCGATGGAGTTAGTGTACCCGAACGAAGTTCCGCTGTTTGAAAAGTATGACGAATTTCTTCCCGCAGAGCTGGTAAGAAAAGGCTTTGCATACGGTATTTTGGGCACGGAGGAAATGCTGAGTTGGTGTAAAAATACCACGAATTGATGGCAAAAACGGAGCCTGAGCCATGTGTTGATGCTCATTTTGAATTATATTTTCATATTCTTATACTTTAGCAAGGCAAATCTGTAATAAATACACAAAATATCTACAAAAATAATACAAAAATAACTTGTGAATCCGCCGATAATATGTTATCATAATTTACAAGAT